>DATHZY010000505.1:0-5665 GCA_035458325.1 Saprospiraceae bacterium
CCGGACTACAATAATCCGGAGGCTTTTTTAATTTATATCACCCCTCCCCCACTCAGGAAATCCTTATTTTCGACCCAATGAAATATTTTGATCAGTTTGAACTCCGGAAATTTGATAACCTGGAGCTATTGGCAAAGCAGGTAGTGGAAGGCTTTATCATCGGACTTCACAAGAGTCCGTTTCACGGGTTTTCAGTTGAATTTGCAGAACACCGATTGTACAATCCCGGAGAATCCATTAGGAACATTGACTGGAAGATCTTTGCCCGAACAGACCGGCTTTATTCTAAAAAATTTGAAGAAGAGACGAATCTCCGATGCCAGATCGTCATCGATGCATCTTCCTCGATGCAGTACCCTTACCTGGCTCCCGAACAGGAAGGCTGGAACAAAATGAGGTTTAGTGTCCTTGCCGCTGCATCGCTCATGAATCTCCTACGTAAACAGCGGGATTCTTTTGGACTCAGCATCTTTGATGATCAGTTGAGGATACACACCCCTTGCAAAAGCAGCCATACGCATTATAGCCTGATGCTCACGCACCTGGAGCAATTGATCAAGCAACCGCATCTCAATAAATCGACTTCGGCAGCGCATGCCTTGCACCAGATTGCTGACAGTATCCACAAGCGGTCGATGGTCATCATCTTCAGCGATATGCTGGAAAGCGGCGCAGAAGATGATATTTTCGGAGCGCTGCAACACCTCAAGCATAACAAGCATGAAGTGGTGCTGTTCCATGTCCTGGATCATGACAAAGAACTTGAGTTTGCTTTTGACAACAGGCCTTACATGTTTATCGACATGGAAACGGATGAACGTATCAAGCTCAGGCCCCAGGAGGTCAGAAAAGCTTATCTGGAACACATGGCAGGATTCCATGAGCGACTTAAGATGAAATGTCTTCAATACCAGATTGATTTTGTCACAGCCGACCAGAAACAAGGCTTCACGCCTGTGCTCCAATCCTTCCTGGTCAGAAGAAATAAAATGGGAATATGATTCATCTCCACGAAATACCTACCCGCGCTCCAAAAGGACTCGAAAAGGAAGACATCAAACGCAAAACAGACAGGCTCACCAGGCGTATCGGCGAACTGCAGCATATCATGTATGCTGAAAAGAAACAAAACCTCCTGGTCGTATTCCAGGGCATGGATGCCAGCGGAAAGGACGGTGCTACCCGCAAAGTCTTTTCTTATTGTAATCCTACCGGGATCCTTGCGTTTCCATTCCGTAAACCTACCGAAGAAGAATTTGCACATGACTTCCTATGGCGAATCAGCAAACGCGCTCCCGCTAAAGGAATGATCCAGGTGTTCATCCGCTCACACTATGAGGATGTGCTCGTTCAACGCGTTCATAAGTGGATTGATGAAGAAAAAGTAGCAGATCGGATCAAAGCCATCAATGTATGGGAAAACCATATCCGGCAGGATAACAACACGACGATCCTGAAATTCTATATGCATATTTCTCCAGAGAGGCAAAAGGAGAAACTTCAGGAACGAATCGATGATCCACGCAAGCACTGGAAACATAATGATGCTGACTGGAAGGAAGCTGAACGGTGGGGAGAATATATGTTCTGCTATGAGGATGCCATCAACCGCAGCGAGGTACCTTGGATTATAGCACCGGTTGATCAGCGCTGGTACCGGGATTATTTTATCGCTGAGAAAGTGATGTCAGCCATGGAATCCCTGCAAATGAAGCTGCCGACTTTTGAAACCATGAAGAAAAAAGATTGATTTTTCGATCAATTCTGTTTATTATTAGGCTAATCACATAACCGTCTTGTATATCAATCGGTTCTTAATGATGAACTTTGCCGCAGGGTTAACCAACCATGCAAAATCCTACAGACAACAACTCTTATGAAAGACTTTCTTAAATATACAATGGCGAGCTGCCTTGGTGTTTTTCTTGCCGGCGCTATCTTCTTTTTCCTGTTTATCGCTGTCATTGCTGCTATTGTCGCCAGCACCGGCGGTGGAGGTGGCAAGACTACGATTGCATCCGGCAGCGTACTTGCCCTGGACTTTACGCAGTATATACCTGAACAGACCAATAATCTTTCGAAACAATCATTTGATTTCAGCGAACACGATGTCCCGGGCTTGCATGATGTAGCCGGCCTGATCAGACATGCTGCTGAGGATAAAAAAATCAATGGTATCCTCATTGAAAATGGACTTGGCGGCTTAGGGGCCAGTTCAGCAAAAGTCATTCTCGATGCATTGGAAGATTTCAAGGAATCAGACAAATTCCTGGCCGCTTATGGTGACTTCTACACACAGCAGGGGTACTATCTCGCCAGCCCCGCTGACCACATCACCCTCCATCCGGTAGGGACCGTTGATTTCAGGGGATTTGCCAGCTACGTACCTTTCTTCAAAGGACTGCTTGATAAAATAGGTATTGACATGCAGATCTATTATGCAGGCAACTTTAAGAGCGCTACCGAACCATTCCGCAGGACGGAAATGAGTCCAGAAAACAAACTACAGACAAGGGAATACCTGACCGATACCTATGACATGTACCTACAGGATATAGCCGAGGCTCGCCAACTGAGTGTTGACTCACTTAAAAATATGGCCTGGCAGTTTCAGATCAAGAACGCGGACGATGCATTGAGATATAAGCTTGTGGATGAAATCGGCGCCAAGGCAGATTGTGAGTCATGGATGAATGAGCAAATGGGCAAAGGCCACAATGACCGCATCACCTACATCAACATTGAAGAGTATGCCAGCGCTACACCGATACACCAACAAAACCTGAAAGCAAAGGATAAGATTGCTGTTATCTATGCGGAAGGTGATATCGTCAGCGGCAATGATGAATACGGCGTCATTGATGATGGCCGGTATGTTAAACTCCTGAAGGATATCCGCAAGCATGAGGAAATAAAGGCTGTTGTGTTGCGCATCAATAGTCCAGGTGGTAGTATACTCAGTGCTGAAAACATTTACAGGCAACTCATCGGCCTTCAGGCAGATGGTAAGAAACTCGTTATCTCTATGGGGGATCTTGCTGCTTCAGGAGGTTATTATTTGTCAGCAATGGCTGATAGCATATTTGCCCAACCTAATACACTCACTGGCAGCATCGGGGTCTTCTCCTTAATACCAAACCCATCAAGGGCCTTGGATGAAAAATTAGGGGTTCGGTTTGACACCGTACGCACAGGGCCATACAGTGCGGATTTTACGGTGATGTTCCCATGGCAGGAACGTGAACACACCTATCTCCAACAAAGAACTGACGCGTATTATGAACTCTTTCTCAACAAGGTTGCGGAAGGACGTGATATGACCAGGGATGAGGTACATGCAGTGGCGCAGGGCCGTATATGGTCAGGAAAGAAAGCAGTTGAATTAGGGCTTGTCGACAAGCTCGGTACACTCGAAGACGCGATAGCCTCCGCGGCTACACTTGCAGGGCTTGAGGAGTATCGAATCAAGGAATATCCGGTATTCCAAAATCCTTTGCAAAAAATGATCTCTGACCTGATGGACCAAAATGGCAGTAGTACAAATGCTGTGTTTAAGACTGAAATTCCGCAGATCATGAGATTCTGGCAGGTTGTACAATCCGGTGAGCCACAGGCAAGACTCCCCTGGGGTTTGACACCAATCAATTAAGCAAAGTCTTTTCTTTAGGTTTTTTTTAACATACGTGTAAGTATACCATCAGAACTGAATTAAGTCGCTTCGGTTCAGCATTTTGCCTTTCTGTCGCGAAAAATCATTTTTTCAGCTACTGTTTGGAAAACAAACATGGATGAGCGGTGTTTAACTAGCTCATTTAACACAAAATCAATACACGTATGACAAAACTGTTTTTCTCTTTCTTATTTGCTGCCGGCTTTGCCGTAGCTGCCCATGCAGGCGTAGACCCTGTAAAAGGCGATTTAAAAGTTAATACTGCCGCTTCCAAAGTAGAATGGATCGGACGGAAAGTTACCGGCAAACACAACGGAACTATCAACATCAAGGAAGGCGTCCTGCAGATCAAGGACGGTATACTGACCGGTGGTTCCTTTGTTATCGATATGACATCCATCAAGGTGCTTGATATGACCGGGGAATATGCCACTAAACTTGAAGGTCACCTCAAGTCAGATGATTTCTTCGCGGCAGATGCTTATCCTACTTCCAAACTCGTCATCACACAAGCAAATGCAAAAGGTGACGGCAAGTATGAAGTAAAAGGCGATCTGACTATCCGGGATGTGACAAAACAAGTCACCTTCATGACCCAGCTTACACCAGGAGGTAAAAAATATAAGGCCACAACCAATATCACCATTGACAGGTCTCACTATAATGTCAAATATGGTTCAGGCAGCTTTTTTGAAGGGCTGGGTGATAAGACCATCTATGATGAATTTGACCTGGCGATCACCCTGGTCACTGAATAAATAAAGTAAACAGCAAGTATCATTTCCTATTCCTTGGAGGATTAGGGAGTTTGCTTGAAATAATCCAGGTCAGGCCTTCCATGTGGGAGGCCTGATCTATTTTAGATGTGGAGGATATCTTTCATGGTGTATATACCACGGGGCTGCCGGCTCAACCATACAGCAGCCATGACAGCACCTTCCGCAAAAATGCTACGGTCAAAGGCTTCATGTGCGATGGTCACTTGTTCAGCACCTGAATTCCATGCGACCTGATGAAAACCTTTTACATCTCCCTCCCGAATTGAAGTGACCGGAATTTTATTTTCACTGATCCTTTCTGCATCGGGATTGTGTTCAAACCCATTATAATTCGGAAGTCGGGTTAGTATATCTTCAATCAATGTATACGCGGTGCCGCTGGGTGAATCCTTTTTATGAATGTGATGAATCTCCTTGATCGAAGGCTTGAACTCAGGCAACGTGGACATCACTTCTGCGAGCTTCCTGTTCAAGGCAAAAACGATATTCATTCCAATACTGAAATTTGTTGCATACAATAACGTCCCCTGCTTTTGTTTGCAATAAGAAAGGATCGAATCCAGATGATACTCATGCCATCCGGTAGTACCTGAAACGACAGGGATACCGAGATCAAGGCACTGGCGGATCACGCCGGGGGCGGCTTCGGCAATGGTAAATTCGATGACCACATCACAGGACTTCAGTAGCCCGGAGTTGTCAGCAGAAATACGGTGGAAAGAATGTGATTTCAGGTCCTCCCGGTTCGTGAGGATGGAGGCAATAGCCTGGCCCATTTTACCTAATCCGACAATCCCTACTGTAGTCATGATTAATTTATATTTAATTGATAATCAAATAGTTGAGACACGCTTATGCGGACATAAAAAAACCCGCCTTCCCATCGGAAAGCGGGTAAGAACACACTATGAGAACACCCTAAAAACGTATCAAGAATTCAAGTTTGTAATGGCGGTCATCCACCTTGTAGA
Organism: Saprospiraceae bacterium; assembly: GCA_035458325.1. Taxonomy (GTDB): domain Bacteria; phylum Bacteroidota; class Bacteroidia; order Chitinophagales; family Saprospiraceae; genus Opimibacter. The sequence continues at coordinate 5,421 of DATHZY010000505.1, forward strand.
TAACTTCCAAACAAATATAGTATCCTTAAATTGGATCGCCAAGAGATTATTCTGATATTTATGTTAAATCGACCAAACATTTAGTTTTGCCTTCTGATGATCAGCCGAAAAAGTATAGAGGAAGTAATGGAAAGGGCCCGTGTAGAGGAAGTCGTGGGCGATTTTGTCAACCTGAAGCGCCGGGGGAGCAATTTAATCGGGCTATGCCCCTTCCACCATGAGAAGACCCCTTCTTTCAGTGTTTC
>DATHZY010000506.1:0-19014 GCA_035458325.1 Saprospiraceae bacterium
TCAGGACACAGATCTGACTTGGCATCAACACGGAATAGCCAATAGCCAAGGGGCAAATGAGTCTTCAGTGGGCAGTCCTCAGTCTCCAGTTTTCAGTCAGCATTATGTCAGGACACAGATCTGACTTGGCATCAACACGGAATAGCCAATAGCCAAGGAAAAGTAGGAAGTGATTTATAAGACAAATCTTTCAAACATTTCGCCTGTAATCAACTTGTGTTGAAAGCTAAATCATGACTCCCCGGGGTTTGCAAGCGTGAGGATGCGTGGGGGCGCAACACAGGGGTCGGGGGCGAAAGGCATAGTGCAGAGGGCAAAGAACAGAGGGACAGTCAGGAGACAGATTTTTACTTTGTGAATACAGAAAATTTTCGCCCCCGCCCCCTGTTTTTCTCCATTCAGCTTCACTTCGTTTTGCTTCATTCCGAAAACCCCGGGGAGGCATGATTTTCAGTACGATAATTGATTGAGCAAGGCGATCGAATAAAGAACGAAAAATAAGGCGTAACAAATTAAGAAGTATATGACAGGACACAGATGAACGAACACCGGGTCTGACAGCTGATAGCTGAAAGCTTCCAGATTCAGTTATATTTAGTAATCCTTATCAAGCTAGCGCTTATGAAATTCCAGTCCATTATTCATTTAACCTGTTTGGTTTGTTGTTTTACGCTGCAACTAAAGCCTGTCTATGCACAAATTGCTGAGCCAGTCTTTGCACCGATTGGGGCATCATGGTATTATAGTTCTGTCTCGATTGGCCCACCATGGATTGCAGCTGAATTAAGTGCCTATTTTTTAGTAGAGAAAGATACCTTCATGCTGGGCGTTGAAGCGAGAATCATTGGGTGCTATGTCAATGATAACAATCAAATCATCCGGGTGGATAGTTTGACGAAATATGTTGCTACCGTCGGAGACAAGGTCTATTATAAAGTGGAAGATGAATTTGTCCTGTTGTATGATTTTGGAGCACAAGCTGGAGATACCATCCAGTCGAAGGTTGAAGATTTTGAGATCAATATCGGATGTGATTCAGATTTTTCACAAGGGGTGATTGACTTCTCTTATGTAGTAGATTCTGTTGGGACACTTTTCTTTAATGGTGAGGAGCTCAGGGTATTGTTTGTTCAAACCATATCCCAGTCTCCTGATCCGGATTGGGTTTTTTGGTATCCGATTGTTGAACGTATAGGTCCGATGGGTTGGGGAGGACTTTGGTGGGGCCGCGGTGAGAATTGTATTTTAGAGTCAGGATATTTGCGCTGCTACATCGACCAGGAGATCACATGGCGTAGTTCAGAATTTAGTGCAAGTCTTCCATGTGATTATATCAGTGCCACTTCTGAAATTCAAGCTAAGCCGTATACCATCCATCCAAATCCTGCAAGTACCCATCTTACGTTACCGTCAGGTGCAGAGGATATTGGATTATGTGATATAACCGGACGGAGTATGCGTGTAAACCAATTTGATAATGAAATAGAAATTGCTTCATATCCGGCAGGTATGTATATAATTCGTTTTGAGTTGGATGGGGTATTGAGGGTTGCTTCTTTTATGAAAATATTAAATTAATGGCCGAACCAGGAAGTGGGCAATTAATGATCAATCTTCCTCCATCAACTTTAGCATAAGTTGAGCTTCAGATATAAAAGCATCATTTGGATATGACTGAATAAAGCTCAATATCTTTTTCTTTAATTCTTCTTCATTGCGATCCTCCGGAAGGAATAACAGTTGGAGGTAGCGGGCTTTTGCTTTTGGAATGACATCTGACTGAGGATATTCATTAATAAAAGATTCGTAATGGAGTGCGGCTGGTGAATTGTCATCTACGTCCAGGTATTGATTTGAAAGTTTGAGGATTTCATATGCAGCGTTATCTACTAATGCGCTTCCTGGAAAAGTTTTCATGAAAGTGCGGAATGCTTCAATCATAAAACTGCAATTACATCCTCCGCATCCCTCATGGCAGAAAAATGATGTGTTGCAAACACCTGCCAGTGCTAAGGCAGTCAAATATTGGATGCTGTCTTTTGGTAAGTCGGTTTTGTTCAAGCTATCAGCAATATTGAGATAGCGTTCAATACTATCCACTCCGTTCAGGTCATAGAAATAGTAACTATTATGGTCATCAGGCATAATGAGCAGACGGGCCTTTTTGCCCAGGGAAACAACACGTTGGAATTCTCCTTGATGTGCAAGGCTGCGAATAAGGATTCCAATACAAGATGCTCTCTTTTCGGTTGGAAGTAAGGTGTCATGATAGCACTGTTCCAGTTCTGAGTCGGTTTCATAATGCAGGCCATTGAACGCGCTAATGTTGAGCTGGGCTATTTCCGCCAATATTTCCGGATGTGTTTCCTGCCGGTATTTCTCCTTGATGATGGATAATTTTTCAAGGACCATGGCTTTATTGGTGTCCTTCTTGATGTGCAGGGAATCGATATAGGCATGGTACGATTCCAATTCATTTTGGTAGCCCTCATAATCAAAATAGGGGCAAGACGATAAAAAGCTGTTTTTTTCCTTTATGACCAATTTGTCTTTGAATAAAAGGAAAACACTACAATCATCTAATTTGACTGCGAGGAGTTTGTCCAGGTCATCACCTGTATATTTTCGGCTAAGGCCATCTTTGGAATCTATAATATAAATCTCCTGTGGTCGGGTGATCCAAATGAAATCTCCATCTATATGGAATGTTGGGGAATAACTACTGGTACGTGGTAATCTGAAAGAATATCTTGTCAATTCTTCTGTTTCGATATTGTATCTGTGAATTTTATTGTTTTGCAAGTCATTCGGACTATAGGTATATTCCCAGAGGTAGGGCTGGTCAACGAAAACATTCAGGACATCATTAAAAAATTCAAGTTTGGTTTCCTTTACGCCCGTAGCTGTGACAGCGAGTATTTTGCCACTTTGCCGCACAACAGCTAATTTATTTTCTGCTTTAAATCTATGAAGAAGGTTTCCTTCGTGGTGAAAATCATAGAGGTGAACTCCTTTTTTTAACGTATTTGTCTTCATATCAAAAGTGATACTGTCATTCAGTATCAATGTGTGTTCATCCAATTGGCTTGAGCGCTGGATGAACATCTGGGGCAGTCCTGCTATTGCCTGAAACAGCACTGAGGATTTGTCATAATAATGTAGTCCATGGTAGGTTACAAAATAGGTTCGGTCCTTGCCGGCTGCAATTCTCAGGACACTGCGTAATGGCATTGTATCAACCAGGCCATTTGTTAGATCATATTTCAACAGATCGAGGTTAGCGCCACCAACCCAAATGATGGAATCAACTTTATCTTCCAGCATCGGAGACCTGGCACGGGTATATTTCCAAAAGGACCTGTCGTATTGCTTGCGTTCGGAAGTCAATAAGTTATATTCTACAATGCCCGGTATATTATCTAAAATGATGTACACCTTATTCTTGTCAAAGGGAGATATCACCATGTCACGGGATTCGCTACCTTCAAACGTTATTTCAATTTCCTGGTGGGCATTGGTGTATCGGCAATCTCCTTCTGTAGCGGTGGACTTGCAACAGAAGAAAAAAAGAAGTGATAAGAGGTAAAATGGTGAAAATGGCATGTATGAAAGATACTGCATAAATATCTAACTGACCAAAGGCACATTAACGGTCCACATTTTGGGAGCAAGTAGCAAGGTGACTGTCAAGAGACGGATTATCTTAATCAGTAATCAGTAATCAGTAATCAGTAGGCAGTATGTCAGGACACAGATTCGACACGCTCGGCAGTTGCCTTCGCGAAATAGCTACGGCAACCAAAGGAGACGAGCCACATATGGCATTCAAGTCTGGAGAGTTGAACGAGCGGATGGTTGTCAGGATACAGATTTGACACGTTCGTCAGTTGCTTTCGCAAAATGGCTACAGCAACCAACTGATACGAGCAAAATATTGCATTCAAGTCTTCGGACCTTATCGGGTAGCTAAGCAAATGGAAAAGTATTATAAATTTAATAATTATCTTTAGCAGATTAATTTCAAAATCCTGTAAAACCCGGTGCGATGAAACGACACACTTTTATTTCCTTGTTTAGCCTGCTGTCTTTTTTTTCCTTTGCCCAGACACATTCAATCCTGAAGAATATTGGTGCTGGTAGTGAAAATGGTATTCCGTCAGACAACCAGGCAACAACGTGGAAGGGCAAATCCTATTTTATCAGTTATGATCCTGATTTTTTCCAAAACCGGATCTGGTCAACAGATGGTACTTCTGCTAATACTTTTGAGGTGTTGAGCACAACTTATCCTGATATTGAATTTTTGACCTCGGTTGATAATTACCTAATATTCAATGCCTGGCCCGGTGACCATCGGGGTATTTTCAGATCCAATGGGACACAGGCTGGCACTGTACCCATCATGGAGTTTCCGTCACAACGTATTGTGTTTATGGAAGAGTTGAACAGCAGTACTGTTGTCTTTATAACTGAAAATTTTGCGAATGATTCCACCTACCTGTGGGCTACAGACGGTACCACCAATGGCACCATTAACCTTGGCGCTTTTGAATTGAAAACAGATTTTCTCAGGTTCAGTTATTTTGGTAACAGCATTATTTTTACGGAGAAGAGTACGAACTTCAGTTATTTTCCTCCGGTGATCACCGATGGTACCATCCAGGGCACCATGCTTGTGACTGACTTTATTAATGATGTGATCGATGTAGATATATCAAATGTTACTTCGGCTGTCGGTACCACGGATTTTATTTTTGTGAATACTCCAGATAGTAATATGATATTTAATGGAACCTCAGTAGAAAACTGGAATCTCACCGGGGATTATATCCACGGCTTTAAGCTCGGCCAGTATCATGTTCTCTTCTCTACCTTTTATGTAGGCTTATATGATAGTTCAGACGGTTCGGGCCTCGAATTGTTTGTAGAGCCGTCGTATTTTTCTGAACCCATCAGCAATGGAGAGTATGTCTTCTTCCACAATACAGATGGTTATGTATACAGAACCAACGGCATACCTTCCAGTATTAAGAAGATCAGTACAAAGACGACCGGGACATTAAATTATGATCCATATCTGTTTGCTACCGATGACGTGTTGCTCTACAGCACCAATCAGGGAAACAATGTAGAGCTTTGGGTGGTAGACCTGGCGACCAGTACAGATTCGCTTTTTAACATTGTCAAGCCATATGGGTTTCAAATTGAGCCCTATGCCTTTGAGGCAGGTGATCATATCGTCTATGCAAGGAATACCACGCTGGAGGGTAATGAGTATTGGGTCTACGCTCCTTTGCAGACTGGGGTAAAAGATATTTGGAACACCACTCAGCTTGTCATATCCCCCAATCCTGTTGAAAATGAATTGACCATCACCCTTGATCAGGAAATACCCATTCATTCCCGACTTTCTATCTACACAGCGGCGGGGCAATTGGTGAGGACTTCACCTATAGAGACTCAACAATTACATGTGGATCTAACCGGATTTAATTCGGGACAGTATTTCGTCCGAATAGAAACAGGTAGTGGTACTCGATACGGGGGATCGTTTGTGAAGAAATAAGGGAAGGGGAGGATACTTCTTGTCAGATTTAGGAAAATGAGCGCAGTTGCCTCCGATTTTGAATATGGAATATGGAGCAAGGAATATCGAAGGGGAAGGGGATGTCAGGATACAGATTTGACTGTTGATCAACAATGAATAGCCAATACTTCGACTTCGCTCAGCACGAGTAGCCAAGGAAATGTAGGAAGTATATGTCTAAAAACAGATTTGACTTGGTATCAACAAGGAATAGCCATTACTTCGACTTCGCTCAGCACGAGTAGCCAAGGAAAAGAGGAAAGGCTTTGTTTAAAAAAAATGCAACACACATCGCCTGTAATCAACTTGTGTTGTATTCGAAATCATGCCTCCCCGGGGTATGCAAGCGTGAGGATGCGGGTGGGGCAGCACAGGGGGCGAGGGCACAATAATTCATTCCGGACACGGTACCTTCGTGGCAGTTAGCGCTCCCGCATTACTTACCGACAATACCCAGCATGAATTATCAGGAGACTTCATTAATAGGCTACCATTGTTATTGTCAATAAAGGCCAGTCCTCCTGCCACATGAAGCTTTGTAACTGGATTGTCAGTACCGACTCCAAAATTATTTTCTGAACCATAATCACAAGCATCGCCTGCATTGTCATTATCGGCATTTTCCTGAAATGGGTTATACACAAATACACAATTGTCTAGAGAGTCAATAATGCCGTCCACATCCTGGTCTAAACAATAGGTCAAAACCTGACCCTTACTTTCGCAACCAGGTGCATTGCCTGATATGGTAGCCGGGCCGTCAATCAGTTGAAGGTAACTGCAAACACTGGATACATTGCAGATGGAAAGGTTGGGACAGTTCTGTATAATTAAGTTGGAGATATATTCCCGGAATATATTCCCCAGCCCTTCTAAACTAGTTAAACTAACATTGTTGCTTACATTTAATTCCCCTTGGATCTGGAAAAGATTTACTAACCCTACGAGGTCGTTGAGTGAATCATTTCCTTGTATAGTCAATTCACCAGATACATATTGAAGATTGGAGAGACTGTCCAGATTCTTGATGTTGCCCGATGTTAGATCATCAATAATTACATCACCTATGATCTGATTGCAACCCGGAAAGTTGAAGGGGAAAGAATCAATTTGACCTTGGGTGAGAAAAGTCATGCCATCTGAAGGACATCCTGCACAAAAAGATTCTATTTCAGAGGCATGGGTGCAGCCAACAGCATTCGAATATATTTCATGACTGTTTGGTTGAAATGTTAAAAACGAACAGATGCTCGAAACATCACATTTTGACAACAAAGGACAATCCCCAATTTCCAAATTAGTAATTGTAGTATAATCAATATTCTCGAGGCCAACAAGACTCACCAGGGAAGACATATTGCCGATGTGTAATGTGCCATTAATGGATTGAAGTGCACTCAGGGCGGACAGACTCAGCAACGCAGGATGATAATCAATATCCAGATGACCATTGATGCTTTGTACCGAATTCAAGCCGTACAGGCTTGTCAATTGCAGGTTGTTTTCCAGAATTAAATTGCCGCCAATCGTGGTTAAGGAGAGGAGCCCTGCCAGGTCAATGAGTTGTGAGTTTCCATAAATTTCAAGTGGTCCCCCAACACTCGTTATGTAAATCAGGCTATCCAGATTGGTGATCGATTCTTGTTGGATTCCATTGATCAACAATAGCCCTTCCACCTGTGTACAGCCGGGATAATTGATAGGAAACGAATCGATCTGGCCTTGCCTTGACAGGTGAATTCCTTCCGGAAGGCAGCTCTGGGCAAATGAACCGGCGGATAGAAATACTAGCAGGATGAAACCTGGCAAAGCCTTTCGCCAATGGATGTTAAGCGAGATAAAATTCATTATTTGATATAGTGTGTTGGACAATTAAGCTAACCAAGATAATCCAAAATGGGGGAAATGGCTATTGGGGCCTAATCCCCTTGGGCCCCCTTTCCAGATGTCATCAAAAAATATATCTTTGCCCCTCATTCGGGCCTATAGCTCATTCGGTTAGAGCAATTGACTCATAATCAATAGGTGCCTGGTTCGATTCCAGGTGGGCCCACTCCAAAGGAAACGGGGCTTTATGCTCCGTTTTTATTTTGGTTACCTGCCTTTTAAAACGGCTGCACAGATGATGCCCTGAACATGCTCTTTTTGATCTATCGTACGCGATCTTAGGTCAACTTAAGCTCAACGGTTCTATTTATTCTGAAATGCAGGGCAGATAGGGTCTATAATTGCCTCGGCTTTCAAGCCGGGGTTATAGGGGTAATGAGAGATTCGGGCTTTAGCCCATAAGCAAATCTCAATGATTGATTTTCATTTTGGCTAAAGCCGGTTTTCCTCTGCCTGCAAAACCCCTGGCTGAAGCCAGGGGCAATTGAAGATTCAAGGCTAACTCCTATTCCTCGATCTTAATCAACCGGATCTCCACCCGCTGGTTTTTCTTCCGGCCCTCAGGGGTCTGGTTGGTAGCTATTGGCTTGCGCTTGCCGTGACCGATGGAGATCACGCGCCTTGATTCGATGCCTTTATTGATGAGGTAATCAGCCACAGATTTAGCGCGGGCGGTACTGATACGGTCACAATAATCATCAGCCGGCAGACTATTGGTATGACCGGATACTTCGATGATGATCGTCGGATTGTCGTACAGGAATTCATACAGCTCATCGATGGAAGGAACAGCTTCCGGCTTGATGACGATACTGTCAGCATCAAACTGGATTTTTTCCATCCGGATAGGCTCTCCGGATGCAAGGCGTGTCGCAGTCAGTTCAGGAAGTACTTTTTCCTTGATAATAAATTCGGCAGCAGCCGTACATCCATTTTTATCTGTTACGATCACCCTTCCAGGCCCGAGTGGAAGTTTGGAAGCCAGGTGACTGGTTTCTCCTGAATTCCAGCTATACGTGTAAGGTTCGGTGCCACCCTTTACTTCCACACCCCCTTTACCATCACTGATACGATCATTGGTGGCCGAACGCAGATTGACTGGTTCGACTTTTAAGGCAGGTGGGCCGGTGACTTTAAACTCAGCCTGTGCCTTCTGTCCAACCGCATCTGTTACCTGCAAGGAATAATTTCCCTCGGCCACACCTGAGGCAGTTGCAGTTGATGCTGCATTACTCCATGTATATGCGTAAGGTGGCTTGCCTCCTTTTACGGTAGATTCAAGTTTAGCGGAGGCCGTCCCGGGGCAGAGAATATTTTCTGTTTGTTTGATCGAGACGGTTAGTGGTAGGATATCTTCTGTGATCGTCACACTCACACTTGCTGTACAACCTGCCGCATCTTTTACTACATAGGTATACGTTCCAGGCTTGAGTTCCTCAATCTTATGTGTAGACGCACCTGAAGACCAGGTATGTCCCTCCACGCTGTAATTTCCTGTACCACCCGTTGCCTTGAGTGAAACACTGCCATCGGCGCTTCCGGTATTCGCAGGCGAAATTTCTTCAGCGGTGACCGTGAGTGGTTTCGGGGCGGTTACTTCATATGAAGAGGTGGCGGATGAACCATTGGCATCCAGTACCTGAAGAGCGTATTGACCTGCCATCAGTCCGGTCGCTTTTTCACCTGTCCATTCGTTAGCAGGACCCTTCCAAATAATCTTGTAGGGTGATTTTCCCCCGGTGACCATAGCCATCAGCGATGCATTAGACTGTCCTGCACATGTTATTTTTTCTTCTTGTTTGATCGTCACTGCCAGTGGCAGGATATTTTCTGTGATGTCCACAGATCCTTCTGCGGAGCATCCGTTTTCATCTGTGACGGTCACTATATGTTGGCCGGCACCAAGGGCTATTGCCTTTGCCGTATTTTCTCCGTTGTCCCAGGCAAACGTATATTTTCCACTTCCGCCGGTCGCACTTACGGTAGCCTTGGCATCCTTCTGATTTGTAGTGGCGGATGATTCAACCCGGGTGGTCACTACAAGCGGCTGTGGAGAGAATATCGAAATGACGAAGGTCCCTGACTGGCCGACAGCATCTGTCACTGTAAGGGTATATACCCCATCTCCCAGATTTTGTTGAACAGGAGATGTGCCCTCTATATTCCATTTGTATTGATAAGGTTCCTTTCCGCCTTTTACGATGGCCTTGACGCTAGCATCACTGGTACCCGCGCATTTTACGATACTGGTCTGTTCTACGGTTACTTCCAGTGCAAGGATATTTTCCCTGATCTCTACATTTCCTGTGTTGGAGCATCCTGCAGCATCAGTGACCGTCACCACGTGTAGGCCCGCCGCCAGTTTGACAGCTTTGTTGGTGTTTTCCCCATTGTCCCATGCATATTGGAAGGTACCTGTGCCTCCGGTGGCCTTAGCGGTGGCTTTTCCATCAGCACCATTTGTAGAAGCAGCTGCATCTGTTGTGACCACTACAGATAATGGTAAGGGTTCTGAAACAATGGTGGTGGCTGTAAATTTTGTGCCTGTTACATCTGCAACGGTGACCGCATAGGATCCTGCTTTTATTTTTTCCAGAGTAGGGGTGGTTGCTCCATTACTCCAGTTGTAGGTGAAAGGTCCTTTTCCACCTTTAACGATAGATGTAAGCGCCCCATCCGCGTTGCCTGCACAATTGATCTTGGCCGTTTGTTCGAGCGTGACCTGCAGCGCAAGTATATTTTCAGAAATGACGACTTCTGCGGTGGCTGAGCAACCAGCTTCGTCCGTCACGGTAACGGTGTGATTGCCGGCAGGAAGTTTCAATGCTTTATTGGCTGCTTCACCATTAGACCATAGGTATTTATATGTACCTGATCCGCCGCTAGCCTTCGCGGTAGCTTTTCCATCACTACCGTTGGTTGATGCTGGTGCATCAATAGTCGCGCTGACGGTGACGGCGAGAGGTTCTTCAACCTGGGATGAAGCAGTAAACTTAGTGCCTACTGCATCAGTGACGGTTACCGTATAATTTCCTGCCTTTAGATTTTCTGCCATAGCTGCAGCCTGACCATTACTCCAAGAGTAGGTGTATGGTCCTTTCCCACCAGAGATATCCGTGCGGAGGGAGGCTGTAGATTGTCCGTTACAATTGATCTGACCGACTTGTTTGATGATGACACCCAGTGTAGCAATGTTTTCAGACACATTGACGGTAACAGCGGCCGCGCATCCATTGGCATCTGTGACCGTAAGGGAATGCTCACCTGCAGAAAGTGTTTTTACAACAGCAGTGGTGGCACTGTTGTCCCAGATGTAGGTATAAGGAGCTTTGCCACCGGTGACTTTAACCTGGGCCTGTCCGTTTTGTGCACCAAGACTTGCTTTAGCCAATACCTCAGGCACCACCAGCAAAGCAGGTGGCGCGGTGAGCGTAATGAATGCGGATGCTGTCTGCCCTGCTGCATCTGCGACAGTGACAGCATATTCCCCTGCGCGAAGATTGATCAACTTACCTTCCACATTCGATCCGTCACTCCATGAATATTTTATGGGGGCTTTCCCTCCTTTGACTTCTGCCTGGATGGCTCCGGTTTTTGCATCCGCGCATTTGGTTTCAGAAACTGCGGTCAGCACGACGGACATCGGCATTACTTTTTCAGGAACATTAAATCCTGTGGTGGCGGAACATCCACTTTCATCTGTGACTGTAACAGAATGCGGACCTGCTGTGAGTTTGGAAGCCAGTTGAAGCGTTTCTCCATTGTCCCATTTATATGTCATGTCCCCTGTGCCACCATTGACTAAGAGATTCACACTTGCATCACCTTCTGCTGAACCTGAAGATGGTTTGACGACCTCAACCGAGATAGTCACTGATGGATCTGGTATCTTATACTTGCCTGTTTTATTCACCCCTTTTGAATCGGTGACCGTGAGTACATATTCTCCGGCAGGGAGTTGTGTGATCTTATCCGTTGTCTGGCCATTAGACCACAGATAGGTATATGGGGCTTCGCCGCCAGAGATTTTGACAGAAAGCGCACCTGTAGGTTGTTTGCTTTTACAATCGAGTGGAGTGTCCATGGAAATCAGGAGTACCATCGATGCTTCCCATTTCAGGAGATAAAGACCTTTGTCGTCTGTGCCGGTCCATATAGAGCCATCCTGGTCGACGTCGAGGCAATTAACAAACTGGCTGGTAAAGTATTGACCCGGACCAAAACGTTGATAACGATTGTTCTCAACATCAAACCCTGTCATCATGTTGGAGGCGATCCACACACGGCCTTTATCATCGACGGCGATGTCACGAAGTTTTCCTTCTACGTTCTTGAGCTCGATGGCTATCGGGGTCCATTTACCTTTGGTATCGACTTGCCATAGGAAGTCATCACCGAGTATCCACATGTTGGTACCCCAGGCATCGACACCGACGAAATTTAAAAAGCGTTCGTGGAGGGTCCATTTGTCTCCATTACCGGCGAGCATACCGTCGTCAGTGGCTATCCAGATGGTGCCATTGTCATGAATAAATATATCATTGATCTGATTGGACGTGAGTTTTTTATTGGCCATGTTAAAGCGCTGTACCACTTTCAATGGAGAGAGTGATATCTGGTATGCCCCTTCATCCTGTGTGCCAATCCAAAGTGATTTTGTCTTGGGATCATAGGAGGCACTGGAGATGACAGCTGTTCCTAACAGGCTGGCCATGGCAGAGGTGCTCCATTCTATATTGGCATTTCCACCACGGATGGTGAGGAGATTGGTGGTGCCGGCAGGTATGGATACTTTTTGAACGAGATCGAGGCCATAGACTTTGTGTAACCCCTCACGATTAGAGACCCATTTGATATTTTCTTCATCCACCCAGATATTGTTGATAGGGCTGGTTTGGCTCAATTTCTTGCAGCGTTCGACACTAGGGAGCATCTCCTGAGCATTGACGGTGAAGGTCAATGGGCTGAGGAAAATCAATATTTGTATTAATCGAAGAGTAGTCTTGTTCATGGTAGCGGAAGCCGTAGGAAAAAATGGATGTTCTGCGGGAAGGGTGTATCTATCAGGCATAAACGACATTTCGTGTGCAGTTGTTTTTCAGGAGCCTGGAGATCAGGGCCTGTTAACAAATGGTTCCGATTTGCCAAAACCCTGAAAAATGGGCCAGGAATGGTACCAAATGAGGGACAAAGGTATGATTTGAGGGGGAAAAAGCCAGATTGGGAATGGATGTCCTTCTTTATTCCGGGCCGCTGGATGGCGTTCTCGCCACCAGCCGCGAATATCCAAAAAGTATTCTCTTAGGTATTCCGGTTGGAACTGCTATGGTTGGCGGAGATAACTCCATCCAACGGCAAGCCGGATTTGCTATTGGGGAATTAGGTTGTGTATTGTTCAGGTTGGATATTGATTTGTTCCAAATTGCCCTGGCTTTTAAGCCGGGGGTTAAGGACATAGGGATTTATCGGCTTTAGCCAAGAGAAAAGTCACCAGAGAAGATTCAAGGTATGGGCTAAAGCCCCAATCTCTTCTGGCCCGTATACCCCGGCTTGAAAGCCGGGGCAATTATAGCCCTATCCTTGTTTGTAATAGCTGGCGTAACTATAGCCCTATCTTAGTTTGTAATAGCTGGCGTAATTATAGCCCTATCCTAGTTTGTAATAGCCGGGGCAATTAAAGACTTTATCAAATCTTTAATTTAATAGCGGCAACTGAAGCTTAGCCTTAGCCTCAGCCTTCGCCTTTTTTCACTTTTCACTCTTCATTTTTCACTTTTCAACGTCTGTGCTCAATAAACTTGAAAGCCCCTTGCTCCGGCGCAGCACCTGCGGCACGGAGGGAATAGATAAAGGAAAGCATGGCATACCGGCCGATTGAATTGGTCCTGATTTCTTCAAGGTAATTGGGGGTCGCGGTCTGGGAGATACCACGGTTTTCGTCCAGGACGTCGAAGACGGAAAGTTTGATCTGGCCCTTATCACCCGGCAGCACAAATCGGGAAATGGAGGCTTTCATTAAGGGCAGGGACTGGCTTTCTTCAAACTGGTCACTCGTGTACAGCTTGTAATCATAACCCGCATTGAGTCTCCATTTTTTCCAGACCGTGAGCGTGAAGTCAATGAAGTAATTGTGGAGCAGGGTATTCTGGTTGAGGGCTTCGTCGGAGGTGTAATAGTTGTCCGAAAAAGTCAGTTTAGCGCCCAGGTTGTATTCCAGTACTTGTGAATTCATATTGGAAATGGTGAGGCCTGCCGTCCTTGACCATCTGTTGAGATCGAGCAGATCCGTACCGATGACATTTTGTGTGTTGGTAAAGTTGAAATTTACATCCACCGTAAACCGGCTATGAATGGGTTTGAAAGGCCGCCCGTATGAAACATACAAGTTCATGCCGGTTTCCTTATCTATATTGATCGGAGTAGATATTTCACGGAATTCTTCATTGATGTACCTGGACGTGATAATCTTGTGGTTGGTGAGTGTGCCACCTATCGATGCAAAGAAAGCAGTGGAAGAAAACTGGCTGAAGGCATGCATATTGATGCTCGCATTGTGATTGTATTCAGCATCGAGGTTTGGATTTCCGATATAGAGTCTCAGTGGATCTGCGTTGTCCAGTACAGGCGACAATTGCGTGATGGTCGGTTGCGTGATCTTCGTGTTATAACTGAACCTCAGGTTCTTTCCGTTGCCGAGGTCTGAGCGCCACATGAATCTTGGCAACAAATGATTGTAGGTTTGGCGGATATCCGTTTCGTTCCTGCTCAGTTCACCGGTGAGCTCGGATACCTGATATTGAAGTCCTGCATTCACCGTATTGACTTCACCACTATATCGGAAGGATACACCAGGCCGGTGATATTGAAACACGGATGTATAGAAATTGGATAAGGTGTCATTGATCACCTGGTTGCCATTTTCTACATCATATACATCATGGACATAGTCTGCATTGAGGGTATTGAAATTGTAACTGAACTCAAGGAATCGCCTCTTTTTTAAGGGCTCTGTATATGAAACCTGTCCATCCAGGCGCAGGTCATTGGAGAGGGTGTATTGCAGTTGATCCAATGCATCGGTCACACCGGTGCTGAAGTATTCGGTGAGGGCATCGAGTTGGCTATCTGTATTTTGTTCACCAGAGGTTACTGTTCCGCCGACAGAAAAGTTCCTGCCTGTGTTACCCAATCGTTTAATATAAGTCGCATTGGCATTGAGGGATAGATTGTCGCTAGAGTTGAGTGTGTTGGTCAATGACTGGTTTTCAAGGATATTGTCCGGCACGATGTTTTGCAAGAACGATTCGCTCAAGGAGGTGCCATCACCAAACCCAAGTCTCGCATTGACTTTTACCTGCTGTGTGGAATCAGGTTTGATATCTGAGTTGAGGGCAAAGCTATGTGATCGGTTTTCGGTATTGCTCTCAGTATCTTCGTCAGTATTAAATGGATTGGTTGAGAGATTTTCCCTGAATGAATTTTCCAACAGATTTTTATCTACATCGTTGTAGAAATAGCTGGACCGGATGTTGAATTTTTTGGATTTCTGCCAGTTGAAGTTCAAGCCCGC
This sequence comes from Saprospiraceae bacterium, assembly GCA_035458325.1. Classification (GTDB taxonomy): domain Bacteria; phylum Bacteroidota; class Bacteroidia; order Chitinophagales; family Saprospiraceae; genus Opimibacter. The sequence continues at coordinate 15,045 of DATHZY010000506.1, forward strand.
AGCACCCGTGTTGACCAGGCCATTGGAGACTCCACTGCTGAAAGGTACGTCTTGGGTGATACTCAGTTCTGATGAACGCATGCCACCGCCTCCAGACATACCCCGCATACCACCGGAGAAGTTCATCCGGTCATTGAAGGAGAATCCCTGCTGATTGATGTTGTTGAGTTGTCCGAGAAAGGAAAGTTGTGTAGTTTTTGTAAAACGATTGATTGCTGCTTTTGCATTGTAGCGTTCGTCAGTACCATATCCTGCTTCGGCGGTACCAAACAATCCTTCCTTGAATTCATCCTTGAGCTGGAGGTCAATTGTTTTTTCGCGTTGTCCATCATCTACGCCTGTAAACTCTGACATGTCAGATTTCTTGTCGTACACTTTTACTTTTTTCAATGCCTTTGCCGGAAGGTTTTTGGTAGCCATCGTGGGATCCGATCCAAAAAATTCCTTACCATCCACGTAGATATTCTGGACGTCTTCGCCCTGTGCCTTGATCTTTCCGTCAGCGCCTACTTCGATGCCGGGAAGTTTCTTCAGCAGGTCTTCTACAACAGCGTTCGGTTGTGTCTGGAAGGCATCAGCATTATAGGAGATGGTATCTTTACTGATCTGAATGGGTGTGAAGTCTGCTTTCACTTCGACTTCAGACAGAATGGTAGTCGCGGGTAGAAGTTTGATTTTACCCAGATCAGTTACTTCAGTCAATCCGGAAGTGATAGGCAGGAATAATGGTTCCATACCCAGGAAGGAAACATTGAGGAGGTAATTTCCTTTAGGAACGTTTTTGATCGTGAAAGCACCTTGCGTATCCGATGATCCAAACTGCACGAGTGTTGAGTCACCAGCATCAAGCACCATCAGGGTGGCACCTGGTATAGGAAGGCCGGCTTCATCTTCGATTGAGCCTGTAAAGTTGGTTTTACTGACCTGGGCAGAAAGGGAAAGAGAGATGAATATTAGAGAAATAAGAAACGATAGTTTCCATTGGCTTGACTGGAACATAATCTGAAATTTGGGATTTAATTTATTGCCTGATTATGAACATATGCTGGCCACCTGATGGTCCGCCCTGTTGCATGCCCATCTCTTTCATTTTTTCTTCTCGGATTTTATCAAACTCCTCCGGTGTTACTTCTTTGCCTTTGCTGGGGGCGATGATCACGGTCGTATCTACACTATCGAGTTTTATTTCGGTGGCGGTGACCATGCGCAAGCCATCGTTGACATCGACTTGTAAAATCATGCCTGGAAGGCCTTGATAGTCTGATGGTCCGTTGGGTACAGGCAATTGGGGCGCAAACCAGGCGACTATGTTTGTCACACTATCTTCATGAAAGGAGGCCTGCAGGCAATTGTAACCAAGAATCTCTTTATGCTTTGTACCGATTTTCCATTTCCGTGGCTTAGGCGGACCGGTGATGAGGAATTGCTTTTGCATGAAGTCGCGGGAATCAATCATGGTGTCCTTCGCAAGGTCTTTGTATACGACACGGTTAGCCCTGCCTGCGCCAAAACGCATGCCCATAGGAGGTCCTCCGGGTGCTGTGCTGGTGGTCGGTAATTCTTCCTGCTTCTGGGCGCGGTAGAGGGATTCGTCGCCGGAAAAGATCAGTTCAAACTTGGAGATATTGTACTGCGGAATCATATCCTTCATATCCTGGCGCTCAGGAGGCAGGTTCTTGTGCAGGTCCATTTTTTCCTCGTACGTGATCATGCCTGAGGATTGAGCACCTGCCATCGTGGCGGATACGATCAGCAGGGAAATAAATAAACTTTTCATAGGAGTCTCCATTGTGCCGCTAAGGTACAGGGATATTCAAGGGCCTTTCCTTGAATAAGGTTAATTATTGTTAATGAGTGGCTTAGGCATCGGATTCTGGCCTACTTTTGTCAACACGATGCGCAATCATATCGATATATCCTTTGCCAGGTTTCTCATGATCTTCAGCCTCCTGCTGCTGGGGATCTTGGAATTTATGTGGCTGCGCAATGAGTATAACAACTCGTATCGGAATATGGAGGAGAAACTCAGCCATGTCATGTTTTCTTCGATGCGGGATGTAGAAGATTCGCTGATTTTTTCAAGGTTGTCAACCTTTCCGACGAACCACAGCGGTCCAAATAGTGTCAATAAGACTGAGCCATTGAAGTTTAATATTGTCGTCCATACGGAAGACTCCCTGATGACGATTGACAACTGCGGGTATCAAAGAAAGATCAACAAAGCCGATTATAATTTTAAATCACGGCACCCGGTCAGAGGTATGCTGCTGCAGGAACTCACAGCCGATACCACTGGTCAGGACACCTCTCATGTCAATTTAGGCGCAATGGTGATGTCCAGGATTCGCCTTGCAGATAGTACCGGTGAATACGCAGGGTATGAAGTGATCAGTTGGCAGAGCGGTGATACGGTGATCAGGGAAGTGATGAGCAGGCCGCAGTATGATGTGCTGGCCAATAAGAAGATCGCACTGATCAATCCAAACTATAAAGCAGATATTTTTGGTGACCTGCTGCCACACATGAGTTTCGCTCTATTCATGTGGATCATGGTCGGCGCTGCATTTTATTATATCTGGAAAAACCTGAGGCAACAGATCCGGCTCAATGCCCTGCGGGATGAATTTGTCGGTAATATCACTCACGAACTTAAGACTCCTATTACCACTGTAGGTGTTGCCCTCGAGTCATTGAATATATCCGGCGATCTTCAAAGCGCCCATAGCCGGAAATACCTCGAGATATGCAGAAGCGAACTCAACCGTCTGTCAATGCTGGTGGAAAGGATCTTGCATAGTCGTTCGCCCCAGTTGCATTACGAACAACTCGATGTGAAACTCGTGCTAGAAGAAGTGATGGAGCATATGAAAGTGCAGTTTGACAAGAAGCATGCGGATGTTTCTTTCCAGCAGCAGGGTGATGGTTTTATTATCAACGGTGATAAGGCGCATATGAGTGGGGTGTTCTACAACCTGCTTGACAATGCATTGAAGTATAGCACAGATCATCCGGTCATCAAGGTGCAGCTCACCAGGAATAATGGAACAGTGCGGTTTGATATCGCGGACAATGGTATCGGCATCGATCCGGACTACCATGAAAAGATATTTGAAAAACTCTATCGGGTGCCCCAGCAAAACAGGCACGATGTCAAGGGCCATGGCCTGGGCCTGAGTTATGTCGCGGATGTCGTCAAGCAGCACCATGGTAAGATTGACCTTGTCAGTGAGCGCGGAAAGGGATCAACCTTTACAATGACGATCCCCGCATGGAAGGATTCTACCAACATGACTTCGCGTGTCGGCGAAGATTTGACTTCAAATACTCATCTTAACTAGAACCCTTCAGAGCATGTCAAAGACCCGTGTATTGTATGTAGAGGACGAGGAAGTATTGGCGATGCTGGTCAGGGATCATCTGGAGCGCAATGGATTTGAAGTGCATTGGGTGGCTAATGGTCATGAAGCGGAAGCCATCTTTCGTGAAGTAAAGCCTGATTTGTGCATACTTGATATCATGTTACCTGGCCTGAGTGGTTATGAGATAGGGAAGGTTATCAGGAGTATAGACAAGGCGGTGCCCATCATATTTCTGACGGCGAGGAGTGAATCAAAAGATGTGGTGGAGGGATTTAAATCGGGAGGAAATGATTACCTCAAAAAGCCATTTAGTCTGGAAGAATTGATGGCGCGTATCAATAACCTCCTGTCGATGGCCGGACGCACATCTCCGGGGCAGTATAAGATAGGAGACTTGTCATTCGATCCTGTGCGCATGGTCATCCAGCATGGTGATCAATCCGTCAGCCTCTCGCATCGGGAAAACGAATTATTAAAAATCCTGATCGCTATGGTCGGCAGGCCCGTGGAGCGAAAGGAAATCCTCCTCCAGCTTTGGGGAGATGATCATTTCTTCAATTCACGCAACCTGGATGTCTATATCACCCGGCTGAGGAAGTATCTGAAGATGG
>DATHZY010000507.1:0-2381 GCA_035458325.1 Saprospiraceae bacterium
GAGAGTTGGCCCTTCATGTTGCCGGCAGTAATTGCATCCTGTCCGAAATTATCGAAGGCTTTGAAAAGACGCGGGATGTCAACGCGGCTGATGGTGGATTGAAGGGTAAGCAGATTGGCTTGGTAGGAATTGGTCAATCCCCCTGCCACAGTGATGGTGCCACCTGCATGCTGAAGGCTTGTCTGCTGAATCATTATTTTATTTCCAGCCACCAGCACAGCAGCTTTGACTCCTGTAGCTGTAAATTTTTTATAGATGAGATTGTCCGCCGTCAAGGTAAGTTTGACCGTTCCATCCCGCAGCATCCTGTCAATATTTTCAGAGGATTTTATAATCGCGTTCTTCGCGCCGGACTTTTTTGCCTGGACTTTTGATGACGCACTCACAAAGGAAATAAAATCTCCCAGGTACAAAACGGGTGTTGAGATGGTCCAGTCCATGGTGAGTTTTTCCGGATTTAGATTTAACAACGCCATCAGGTTGAGTATTTCTCCCTTCATGGTCAGATGTGTACTGCCTGCGGTGGCCAGGAGTTGATTGAGGATCAGGTCCTGATTGCTGAAGATGATTTCTCCACTACATTCTTTAAAATCCAGGTTTCTCGGAAGGTACTTTACTTCCGCTTTCTCTAACAATATTCTTCCATTCAAGACAGGTAGTATCGTGTCGTTGGGGGTCATAGCCCCCCGATAGGTGATATCCATTTTACCGGTTCCGGTCAGGAATTGTAACGTTGAACTCTCACCGATGTGATTGAGTTTCTCCAGTTCAAAAGTGGATTGAAGGTCACATATTAAAAAAGGATCGAGCAGGTTAGAAATTTCAACCTGACAGGAAGTTAAGGTGATGGCATTCCAATCTGCCTGTATACCCGTAAACGTAAATTTCGAATTCGCATCACCAGGCAAGGACTGGCAATCGACCTGGTTATTATAGTAGCCGGTGTAACTGCATTTTTCAAGATGACCAATCGGTGTTTCCATCATCGCATCCTTGACCACAAAGTGGGTAGTTATAGCCGGGACGACTTTACGTGCCATGCGTCCAGCCACGGAAGCTTCAACATCAAAGGGCTGCGTAAGGCTGATCGAGTCAAATTGCTGCTGGATCGCCTCCGTCAGCACGCTCACTGCATCAGGAAATAGGATTTGTTGTGTATGGATACTCAGCGCGTACGTCATGGTGTCCTGATCGAAAAAGATGGCCCCCTGAAGCGTGAATGGATGTTCCTGGATATTCAATTGGACATCCGTTAGTTCCGTTTTTAGATGTGGGTAATACGTGAGAAGTAATTTTCCATCCAGTGTTTTTTCCTTCAGGTAGCTGCCTTTCTCCAGATTGAAACCAATGCCATGTACCAGCGACCTGATTGTAATATCCAATAGAACGGTGGAATCCTTTTTTGTTACACCACTATGCAGATATTCAATATCAATATCATGCTTTGCGTTTAATAAATCATTTTCCATGGTGAGCCTGGTGCGTCGCATGGTAAGCACGGGGGTGGTGCCATTGCCTTTTGTAGTATCAACATGCTCTACCAGGTTGAGATTCCGGTAGCCCGTTGAGTCCGTGTATAAATGAAGATAGCCATCTTCTATGCTCACTTTTTTTACTTCCGGCTTTCCTTTAAATAAACTGATCCAACTGAGATAGAGATATATATTCTTTGCTTTCAGGAAATCATTTTGATGCTGATCCCATAGGGAATCCCGGATGGTGAGATCGTGCAGGTTGACAGCAATATCCGGGAAGGCTTTAAAGAAGGCCGGTTTGATAGAACCAAGGGACACATCTCCCTGGATCCGGGATTTTATCTGGGTAATCGCCAATTCGCGGATGAAGGCCTGATTGTAGGAAATCAGGAAGGACACAGTTATCATAAACAGCAGGAAGAGGGAAAGTAACCCTCCGGATATCCATAGTAGTTTTCGATTTGATTTTTTCAACCCTTATTAGATTTTCCTGCGTATAACTAGGTATTCGCCAAAATAAGGCGTTAATGAGAAGAGGTCATGATCAAAACACTATTATACAATGTAAAGTTTAGAATGTTGTGCAGAACCATCGGGACACTAAATTGAAATTCCTTTTTGAGTACCCTGGTATAATCCCATCGTCGGGGGCGTTTTGCAAACGCCCCGATGATGGGATTTCCTTCGTCAGGGGCGGATGCGATACGCCCCTGACAAAAGAAATCAAATAAACAGTTTGTCGTTTCTAGAGTGCCTCGGTGAGCCATGAAGTATTCACTGTGCTATGACTTTCTCCATCACCCATTGCTCCATTCATCCCTTCATCGCTTTACCTAATCAAGGTCACATCCCCAAACTTCACAATCGGCTTGTTATCAATGTACCTGGCTATCAGTTTATACACAT
>DATHZY010000508.1:0-5401 GCA_035458325.1 Saprospiraceae bacterium
AGGTAGCATCCATAGAAAGCCATAATAACGGCTATGCTAGTAAAACCATACATAAACAGTCCGCGAAAATCAGGTAGTGGATCTAACATGGTCAATACGCAACTGACCAGGCCTAAGAAGCCACCCAGTCCCATCATGCACCAACCCATGGTATTACGTCTGGCGATACGATAACGGGTATATTCTTCCAGCATGGAACTGATTTCTTCTGTAGAATATCCTTGATTACTTAACTCTGCCTGCACAAACGATTTTGATACGTTACGTTGCTGCCAACTCCGGAAGAGCGTTTCATCGTTAGTCTGTGTCTGCACCATATGCTTTATTTATCCATTGATCCGAAATCACCACATCTATGGTGAGAACTCCTGCCCTACCTGTTACCCGACCTGTTTTCGGGTCGATTTTACTTTACAATAATAAACAAATATTGGTAAAGATGTAATGGCTCCTACGCTTAGGTTTTTCTAGCGGACCCGCCTCTTCCTATCACGGATAGGACTATCAACATTGATGGGTTCCATGACCAGGATTTTGCTATCTTAAGGTTGAAAATCCTACATGCTGCTTCCTGAACTTCCGGGCAAAATAGGGAATGGTGCCTCCCTACTTTATTTCAACTGCAAACAATGACAAATCAATTATTCATTACAGCGCTCCTCCTCACCCTGACCGGACTTCCAGCCTGTAACAGCAAGGTGCCTGACCATCCATCTCCCACGCACACCAAATCACCTGACATGATCACTGTAGAAACCATGAAGGAAGTCCTGGACGCATTCAACCGCCATGACCTCGATGCTATTATGGAATACTTTGCCGAGGATTGTTCGTTCGATTTTCCGCGAGGGCCCGAATACTACGGTCAACGCTATATCGGCAAAGCCCAGGTACGTGAAGCACTCGCCGGTCGCTTCAAGGGCATCCCGGATGTCCACTATGGAGAGGACGTGCACTGGATCTCCAACGATGGTCTGCGCGGCGTCTCCGAATGGACACTCACCGGCACAACCACCTCAGGTGTAAAACTGAAGGTGAGGGGATGCGACCTCTGGGAGTTTAAAAATGGTAAAATCATCCGGAAGGATTCCTATTGGAAAATCGTCGAGGGATAGCTCAAAATTCCGCTCAAGTGAGGAGATCGATCATATTGGAATCAAAAGGACTTTCGAACTACATCAGCTGACCGGAAAAGAAATTTGCAGACCCATGGACCGAATTTTTTGGACAGGATTTAGTCATGATGAAAGGCATGCTGCCATTCATAACATTCAGCAGGTGATTTCCGTGTATGGAGACATCATCGACGTTCATCTTTTTTCCGACATTTCCTTGAGTCTGACTATCGAAATTGAAGAGTTCAAGATTGACAAATTGTATGGCGAATTATCGAAAATGATACGAATGCAAAACACAGCACCCTTTAATTCTACTTCTACAAAGGAAAGGACCGTTTATTTAAGCATTACCTTTGCCAAAGGTACCGGCAACCTTAAAATTGATGTTCCTGCCGTACCGGGTTAACACCTGAGGGTTTGTAATAAACCCATCTAAAGGCCTATCCTGAAAAATTCCAGCAGTCTATTGAATTAACTTACCCTATCTTTAGTACATCACACACGTTCCTGGAAAGATTACATCATCATCGAGTTCCTGTTTTGGGCTTAGTATAACATCTGTGGAAGCAAAGAAATCTAAATGAAAGATAAGAAACCGATGAGTGCAACTAAGGATTTTCCTATCATCTGCGTCGGCGGTTCCGCTGGTGGCCTCGATGCCTATATCCGTTTATTAAAGAATCTACCGGCTGATATGGGTGTAGCGATCGTCATCGTCAATCATTTGAGGACTGTGAGCACCCTGCTCCACGAGATACTTCCACGCTACACTCCGATGCCGGTTGAACTGATCACGGAAAGACTAGACATTCGGCCAAACCATGTTTTTATAATTCCGGAACAGCGCGATTTACATGTCCAAGAGGATGAATTCCGATTAAAGCCTATATCTAAACCTCATGGATGGCCTGATGTGATTACAGTTTTTCTACGTTCCCTTACCCAGAATTGGGATGGCAAACTTATAGCCGTCATTGTCTCAGGCTATGATGGGGACGGGGCAGATGCCCTGTGCGGTATAAAGGAAGTTGGAGGCATCACCATTGCCCAGAAACCCGACACCGCCGGGCAACCCGATATGCCTGAGAGTGCCATCGAAAGTGGTTGTATAGATTTTATTCTATCTCCTGAGGATATAGCCCAGGAAATTATACGCATTATGCGTACTAGTGAAGCGTAACTTTAGTAATGGTAAAAATACAACTTGCGAAAATTAGCTTTTCAATAATTCTGCGCAATCCTTGTGGTGAGCGGAGTTGAACTATGCGCTCCCAACATCCTAAAAGCTTTTGGAACGCAGATACCGCAGATGAATTTTAAAAAATATGAACGCAGATTAGATCATACAGATACATACAGCATCACCGGACTATCAAAAATCCAATTTGCGAAATTAATTTTTTCAATAATTCTGCGTCATCTGCGTTCTTCTCCCCATGTTTTGGAGCGCAGATTTACGCTGATAATTTTTGAAATTAATTACGCAGATTCGTTCATCCTGATACATTGATGATCACCGGAATGTGAATAATCCAATTTGCTTAATTCATTCTTTTAAATAATTCTGCGTCATCTGCGTTCCCAATATCCTACAAGCTTTTGGAACGCAGATTACGCTGATGAATTTTAAAAAATATTAACGCAGATTAGATCATACAGATACATACAGCATCACCGGACTATCAAAAATCCAATTTGCGAAAATATTATTTTTAATAATTCTGCGTAATCTGCGTTCTTTTTAACATCTTGTAGAGTGCTTAGTTCAACATCCCCTAAGCCATTTAGAATCCAGGAAAATAAATTACACAACTATGTCCATCACCAACGAAGCTGAACTCATCGGGATGCAAAAGGCAAGTGAAGCAGTGGCTCATACCTTAAAGGAAATGAGAAACTACGCTCAACCCGGCATGACCACCAAGCAAATAGACGACTTTGGCGCTGCCATCCTTTCAGGTTTTGGGGCAAGATCAGCACCACTACTCACCTATCGATTTCCAGGGTGCACCTGTATCAGCGTGAACAATGAAGTATGCCATGGCATTCCATCCGAAAAGCGGATACTGAAAGAAGGCGATCTGATCAATATTGACGTATCCGCGGAGCTCAATGGCTTTTGGTCAGACAACGGAGGCTCCTTTGTACTTGGCAGGGATGTTCACCATCATCAAAAACTCATTGACGCTTCTAAAGAGATTTTGCATAAAGCCATATACAGCATCAAAGGCGGAGTGCGTATTTCAGACATCGGGCATCTGATCGAAACGGAAGCAAGAGCCCGGGGTTACAAAGTCATCAAGAACCTCGCAGGGCATGGCATCGGCAAAAGCCTGCACGAAGAGCCAGCCGATATAGCGAACTACCGAGATCGGTATAATCTGACAAGATTTAAAAAGAATGGCGTTGTGGCCATTGAAACCTTTATATCCACAGCCTCCACCTATGCCGAAACCCTTCAGGACGGCTGGACCATGGTTGGAAATAAGGGAGGGTACGTCGCCCAGCACGAACATACCATAGTGGTGACGGATGGCCAACCCATAATCCTGACGGCGATGAATGATATCTGGAATTAAAGATTACCGGCAGTTGTTTTGTATGGGCCCCTTGAAAAATAAAGAGCCCGTGCTTTTGGCACAGGCTCTTTAAATGGGGTATTCTCTTGTTTTACTTGTTGACGATGATTTCTGCTCCCAATGCCTGCGCACCGGTTCCCAGCAAAAATCCCTTCGCAAATACAGTATATACTTTTCCTGCCTGGAGTGTAATCGAAGGCAGTACAAGGGCCACCGTTGAAGTACCGGCTACGCGGACATCCAGGTTGTAAGTTCCTGCATCAAGCGGTGTAAAACCCGTTCCTTCGGTAAAGGCCACATCACCGAATACTACAGCACCAGAGCTGGCTAATGCAACATCTACTGCCGGAGCATCAGGGGACAAGTGGATAAAACGCACATGCGCCTTTCCTGCGGCCGGGGTGCTCAGGTCATCTGTAAATACAACAGCTGAAAGGTCGGCTACGGAATCAATCGCAAAGATTGAATAGTAATCATCCCTGGTCAGGGTAAGGTCAGCATTGATGACGGTCGTTGCAGTGCCTGCTACATTGATCTTGATATTTCGTGTACCTGATTCAACATCGAGGTAGCCTGTGTTATTGGGGTACGTCAGGGCCGCCGAGTTTTGCTTGTTGCCATCGATCAGCAGATCTACACCGGGAGCATCCGGAGACGCATGGGTGACCATGACATTGGCATAGGTCTTGTCATCATCCTTGTCGCATGAGGAGAAGACCATGATTGAGGATAATAGGAGAATGGAGGCAATGATTGAAAGACTGTGTTTCATAATTTCATGGTTTTTGTGAATGAATACGGGATAAACGCAGGCCAGCTAAAAATGTTTAACTATTTATTTTATTTGTTAAACAATAATTCCCGGATGTGGGAATCTTGAAAGTCCGGGAAGTCCTCCATCCCGGCTGAGGGTGACCGGATAAAGCGGCCTATTACACCTTATAAAGCAATATCTTAGCACGCGGGGCGTTGATTCATTCCAAACCACTATGCCGTTTCTAACCTTTCTCAAGAACAAGCCAAACACCATCCTATGAAAATCTATGTAAAGAATATGGCTTGCGAAAGCTGCAAAGTAGTGGTCAAAGATGCCCTGGAAGAACTGGATATCTCTACGGTCAAAATAGAACTTGGGGAAATCGAAACCAAGGAAGACCTGACGGATGAGGAAAAAAAGGAGTTTAGCAACAAAATTAAAAAAGCCGGTTTAGAACTGTTAGAGAAAAAGCAAGGCGTCCTGATTGAAAAAATCAGGCAAGTGATGGTGGATTACGTTTACAAATCTGATGCAAAACCGAATATCAAGTTTTCTGTGCTCTTAAGTGAAGAACTAAATCACAGCTACACCTATTTAGCTAATTTCTTTTCGGAAGTGGAAGCCACCACCATCGAACAATATATTATCGCATTGAAAATCGAGCGTATCAAAGAATTAATCATTTTTGGAGATGATACCTTTTCAGAGATTGCCCATAAACTGCATTACAGCAGTATAGCCCATTTATCCGCACAATTTAAGAAGGCGACCGGATTGACACCATCCCATTTTAAGGCCCTGAAACAAAAAAGAAGAATCACCATTCAAAATATTTAAGTGCGATTCACCCCCTTCCATGTTTTGCCCCACATAGTTATATTTCAAATCTTTTTATATTTGGATCAGCCTGATCGCTGATGACCGGGACTGCCTGAAACCAGATCACA
>DATHZY010000509.1:0-2412 GCA_035458325.1 Saprospiraceae bacterium
CCTCGCGTGTGATCTCTTTCGAACCAAGAAAATATCGCTGGCTATTGGTGACATACAAAACCACATCTTCATTGATGTTCTCTGAGCTCAATACGGAATGGATAGGCATCGTATCCGTTTGCTTCTCCCTGAATGAAAAAAGGACAAGTGCAATCAATACCACAGGAATAATACCCATGTATTTAAATCTTGCCGCAAACCCGGATCTTTCTTGGTTCATCATGAGCAATCGTTTTTTAAGTTGTGAATAGATCAATTGATTAGAGAGTATATTTTGTAACTGGCCCTGCTGCTGGCCGACCAGCAATTGTGCATAGTCCTCCCAGGGTGTATCCCTGATCACCGCGGCATCTGCTACAAACTCATGCACATCCCTGAGGGCCTTCCTGTAGAGATAGATCACCGGACTAGGCCAGAAGAGGATACAGGCGACCTCCATAAAGAGAACATCCATGGTGTGTCTTCCCTTGACATGCGCCAGCTCATGTGCCACGATTTCCTTGAGTTCAGTCTCATCAAACTGATGTTGCTTCGGAAAGTAAATGGTATTGAAAAAGGAGAATGGGCTCTTGACCTTAGCAGAGAGCACACATCGCTGACCATCGATCACGGTATGCTGCCCTGAGCTTCTGATCCATTGGATTTCATTGACTGCCTTAAGAAGTCGGATAGCAAGTATCGCAACACCAAGGAAATATATTCCTGAAATCAGCTTATCCCAGGGGAATGGAGATTCCTCAACGACAGACATGTTGGTTGAAAAGGTATCTACATAAGAACCAACATATACATATGGCGCTAAGAGTATACCTGTATCTGATGCTCTTGCGTCAAAATAGATTTTGATCAGCGGCAGTGCTATACTTGTGGCAAGGGTGATCACCAGATAGAAACGGTTCGTTTCAAACAACGTTTCCTTTCGCAGTGTGAGGTGATAAAACCCATAGAAAAAAGCCAGGCAACAGGTCACCTGGGCGAGGTAGAGGATGAGGCTCATGATTTCTTCTTTAATTCCTTGATCAGATCCTGCAATTCCTCAATGGATGTTTCCTCCTTGGTTACCAGGAAAGACACCAGTTGTGGTGTTGATCCATTGAAATATTCATTAATCAGGGATAGCACGCTACCCTTGCTGTATTCCTCTTTGGAGATGAGAGGAAAATACTCATAGGTCCTGCCATACGATTTGTGGTCCACAAATCCTTTCCGTTCCAGGATGCGGACGATGGAAGAAACAGATGAATGGGGAGGCCGGGGTTCCTTCATCTCCTCGATGATGTTGGATACAGTACATCGGCCAAGCTGCCATATATACTGCATAATCTCTTCCTCGGCACGGGTTAAACTCTTAATCTTGCTCATTTGAATCCGTTTATTGAATCCAAATATATAACGTATTTATACGTTATGCAACTAATTTTTACATTTTAACTAAATTTATTTTGTCCCGGGCCTAAACGATACCGTTTGTACTTACATTGGTAAGAGGGCATACCATTGCGGGATCGCGGCAGTACTTGCTCCCGCAACCAAGAACCCAATGCACTGCCTTGCAGAGCATTGGGTTCATAAAATCTTATCCAAACTTATAAGTTGAAACGGCACACGCTAGTCAGCAGAAATCAAGACTAAAGCAACCTACGATAAATCAAAATCCGGAATTGGTCAGGAAAAGTGTCGAATCACCTATTCCTCATCATCCCCGCCATCATCTTCCTCTTCGTCATCGGCAGGTTCCTCGTCATCATCGGACCCGGTATCGGTATCACCTTCGGTGATGGTGAGGTAATCCATATCCCCGTACTTCTCTTCATACTCTTCTTTCACACTTTCCTTGAGTTCGCCGCTTTCATCATAGTCATCATCATCTTCAATGATCTGACGGGCTTCGATCAGGGTCATGCGCACCAGGTAATACCTGTCGTCTGTTTCGAAAGGAAGGGCAGATACAAATTTGCCTTCGGCATTCTTGTACTGGATGAGATGCTTCGCGAATCCATAGGGATACATGAGCTTGATCTGCTCCTGGATATCCGGATCGAGCTTCTCATAATCCTTGACAATACGTGGTTTAGTAGTAGCCATGCTTGAGTGTGTCTGTTAGCCTGAAAACAAGAGTTACCTGATAATCCTCTCCTGTTCCAGGGGGTAAATTGAAAAAATATTAATGACAAACAAAAGACTTTTATTTGAAATTACAGAAAGAATTTTTTCCTGAGTCTAAGTTAATCGTACTTAATCAAAAGATCACGATTTTTTTTCAAGGCTATCCCACAAAAAAAACCGGAGTGGAACATGCTATCCCACTCCGGTCGCTATAACCAAACCTTTACAATTCTAGTTCATGAAACCTATACCAGTGAGGCAAGGTCCCGGATTAAAATACTACTCCTGGTAAAATAGATTTTATTC
>DATHZY010000510.1:0-3632 GCA_035458325.1 Saprospiraceae bacterium
CCATCTTATCCTTGCTCTATACAGGCCTTTTATCAAATCGCTCTTGGGGATCGTCCGGACATTCCATCCATTTGCTTTTATGGGCATTTGCACATCCTTGCTTTTGGAATCAATCCGGAGTAATTCAATATTTCCCTTTTCGAGTTTTTCGAAAGTTCCTACCGGTAACGTGATCATCACTTCGGTCAATGTCTGACTGACCAGGTTGTCACTTGTCAGATTGGCCAGGTTCTGGCTGGCATCTATCACATCCTGAAACTCCAGTTCCTTCTGGTAGTAATGATCATCGATCATCTCATTGCTTTGTATCGATGCATAATACACCATCCCCAGCATCGCTGCCAGGAAAACCACAATGACGATTGTTATTTTATGTCCCCAATTCATTTAGTCTTCAGTTTTCAGTTTGCAGTCTTCAGTTTGCTTTGTCAATAGTAAATTATATCTCTGATTATTTTATTGTCTATTTTGTCACATCACTTAAAACAACTGCTGCCTCCTGCCCACTGTTAACTGCCCACTGCCCACTGAGGACTGCAGACTGGCCCTCGCTCCTTGCCCCTTGACCCTTGCTATTTAAAAGGCCCCAGGAATTTAGTCTTCACCGATTGTATCTTCTGTCCTTCTGAATACACACCGATCGTGATATTGCTGCTACGATCCCGTATTTCGCTTTTAGGAATCTCTACGAAAAAGTTATAATCATTGATCGCTTCTTTCTTCAGGAGGAATTGCTGCCCACCGACCATTTTGATTTCTCCTGACATTCCTTCTACTTTCAGTTCCACAGCGATTTCTTTATTGGTCTTGTTCAGGATCTTTGCCTCAAAGAGATTGCTGAGTTTTCCACCCTCCACTTCCTGGTACAACTGTCCCTTGACTCTCGAAATGTAAGTGTCAACAGTCTTCCGTGTGACAATCATCACTGACATCACCACCAGGAGGATGAAGAGTAAAGCGGTGAAGGCTTTCATCTTTGTCGTAAATCTGAAAGCTGCGCCATTCGCGATTTGGTTCTCCGATGCATACCGAATGAGCCCTTTCGGAAAGCCTACTTTGTCCATGACCTCATCGCAGGCGTCAATGCAGGCGGTGCACCCTACACAATCCAGTTGGACACCATCCCGGATATCGATGCCGGTAGGACATACCATGACGCATTTATGACAATCGATACAATCACCAAGTGTACGGGTTTCAGTTTTTTTCAGTTTTCCCCTTGTCTCACCCCGTTTGTAGTCATAGGAGATCTGCATGGTATCTTTATCAAACATGACGCCTTGCAGCCGACCGTATGGACATACAGTCGTACAAATAATTTCCCTTACAAACGCAAAGACAGAATAGAACAATAGCGTAAAGACAATCAATCCGACCAGCAGGCCAATGTGCTGTGAAAAAGGCTCACCGATGATCTTGACCACTTCATCTATGCCCAGGATATAAGCCAGGAAGGTATGGGCGATCAGGAATGAAAAGACCAGGAACAAGGTGTGCTTTAGAACCATCTTCCAAACCTTTTCAAATGTCCAGGGTCCGTCGCGGAGTGCTTTTTGCCTTCCGGGCGAGCCTTCGATCAACCACTCCAGTCTCCTGAAGACAAATTCAAGAAAGACTGTCTGCGGACACACCCAGCCGCAAAAGAGCCGGCCATAGATCACCGTAAACAAGACAATAAAGACAATAAACGCAATCATCCCTACCGCAAAAATGAAGAAGTCCTGCGGCCAGAATATTTTCCCAAAGAGGATAAACTTACTGTCAATGATGTTGACCAGGAACAACGGGTTGTCATTGACCTTGATAAATGGCAATACAAAAAAAACAATCAGGTAGAGATAGGAAACAATATTCCTGTAATTGTAAAATCTACCTGATGGCTTGAGTGCATAGATCCAGTTACGTTTTCCGGATTCTGTCACCGTGGTGACGCGGTCACGAAAGGTCTCTGGGTGTAATAGTTCGTCCTCTGTCATTTTATTTTTTCATCGTTGAATCCGGCTGCGTGGTTTTTGTAGCGGTGGAATCCGGCTGCATTACCTGGGCGGCTGTGGAATCAGTGGTGGTAAGTGCGTCAGGCACGTACAAGGTACCTTGTTTTTCCTTGGCATCCGGTGGATTGGTACCCCTGAGTGTCAGGATATAGCTTGCCACTTGCGCCATTTGCTGAGGGTTGAGCTGCTCCTTCCAGGATATCATCCCCTTGTCCGGAACACCATATTTGATGGTGGTAAACAGGTTTTTGATAGAGCCGCCATGGATCCAGTAATCATCTGTTAAGTTGGGCCCCACCATACCGCCACCATCTGCTTTATGACATGCAGCACATAAGGTGACAAAGGTCTTCTTGCCGGCCTCGAGGTCTGCACCTGTCAGGATGGTTACATTGTTTTCATCAATGCTGTTGGCCTGGGTCTTCAGGTATTCATCATGCTTGAGGTTGGCCAGTGCGACTTCGTTTTGATATTCTTCGATCTGCATCGGAGCTGACTTGGCGATATGATACCGGTACAAGTAGCCAATACCGAATAGGATCGTCAGCAAAAAAGCAGTCGTAAACCATGGTGGAATGATATTGTCGAGCTCGCGGATACCATCATAGCTGTGACCGGTATCAATCTTGTATTCCTCCTCGATGGGTTTGAAATTCATGGACGCCCATTTTGCTTTCAGCCATTCGATCAGGTTATATGGCTTGGTTTCAGCAATCTCCCTGACTTCCATTTTCTGGATGAAGTCATTCGTCTTGGAAGCGAAAAACAGGATGAGCAACAATTCGGCACTGATCACACAGATCAGTAAGATGGTCATCGCTGTAGCGGACAGGCCGGGCGTGCTGACCGGCGCGGTGCCCTGCGCCATGAGCGATGTACTCAACATCAGCAGACTCAACGGGATCAGCACTTTTGCCGATCCGGATTTAATCCTGTTGGCATAGTACCTGTTCGCCGAGGTGATAAATGTATTGGATAGAATCCAGATCGGTAAGAGCAGGAAGACGGCAAAGACGATCAACAGCGTATTGGTATCAATAGTAAAACCCTTTTGGGCTGCTGCAGCAGGTGTTGCCTGTCCATACAAGGCCGCACTGCCTAATATCAGTGCAGCGCTAATTATCGTTTTCATATGTTTTGCTATACGATTCATGATTTTGGATTAGTCGTTTAGTGGAAGATTTTCCAGGTGTTCAATCTCTTTTTTATCGATGCTGTAGATCCAGACGATCACACCGGTAAAGAAGGCAACAAAAAGCACCAGGGAGATGACAGGGAAAATGCTGACCCCCATGATTTGTTCGAGATAGGTTGAAAATTTCATGGTCTGTTATTTAGTGGTGGCTGCTTTAACTTTAATGTCCGTTCCGAGGCGCTGGAGATAAGCGATCAATGCAATAATCTCGCGGTCAGCCGGTATATCTATCTTTTCATTCTTCAGGCCTGCCGCAATGGCTTCCGCCTGCTTCTTCAGATCGTCGTTGGCAATCGATTCGTAACCATCCGGATAGGGAACCCCCATCTTGCGCATGGCATGGATCTTCGAATTGGTGGTTCCGATATTCAGTTCGTTTTCAAACATGAATGGATAGGATGGCATGATCGATCCAGGCACCATCGAGGTCGGATCATACATAT
>DATHZY010000511.1:0-7248 GCA_035458325.1 Saprospiraceae bacterium
AAGGGAATCAGGAGAAATATTGTTCAAAAACAGACACTTAACATGTTCATAATTAATGTGTTATGAGTATGATTTGGGAGAATTTGCAGATTAACGGCATACATTTTATGATGAACGGTATAAGTCTTTTCATAAGCGGCAAATGTTAAAAAATTGATGTCGGGTAAAATTTTTTTCTCTCATGACTTGTGCAACCAAAGCATTGCATATATATTTGCAACCAAATAGTAGCAGATCATGGAAACCAGAGTTAGGAGAGACGTATTTCAGGCTATAGCCGACCCCACCCGCAGGGCCATCCTCAGCCTCATCGCCCTGCAAGCCATGACGCCCAATGCCCTCGCCGAACACTTCGACACCAGCCGACAAGCTGTGTCCAAGCATATTAAGATCCTGACCGAATGCCGCCTCGTCGACCAGGAAATCAATGGTCGTGAAATCTATTATCACTTCAACCCGGAAAAAATGAAAGAGGTAGAAGACTGGCTGGCCCCGTTCAGGAAAATCTGGGAAGATCGTTTTGACCGTCTTGATCACGTGCTTATCAAAATAAAAAACCAAAAGAAAATCAAATGAAGAACAAGACAAGAATTACAGCCGCGCCAGGCAAGCAGGAATTGTTTATCGAACGCGAATTTGATGCCCCGAGGGAATTAGTATTCACTGCGTTTAGCGAACCGGAATGGCTGGTGCAATGGCTCGGCCCATCCAACCTCAGTATGGAAATTGAAAAACTGGTTAACAGATCCGGAGGTGAATACCGGTTCCTGCACAAGGACGATTTTGGTAATACGTTTGCCTTCAACGGCGTCATCCATGAAGTTGACGAACCTGCACGTATGATCAGGACCTTTGAGTTCGAAGGCTTACCAGAACGCGGACATGTTTCGTTGGAATTTCTAACCCTTGAAGCACTTCCAGATGATAGAACCAAACTTCACATTCAATCCATCTTTAAATCCGTCGCAGACCGCGATGGCTTGATCAGTTCCGGCATGGAAGGGGGTATGAATGAAGGCTTTGAAAAACTGGATCGACTATTTGAAACAAGAGTTTAAGACAATTTACGTTTGCTGGCGGCGAAAATGCCATCCAGCGGCCATCCATATGCATATGCTGGCGGAAAGAATTCAAGCTAGATGCCGTTGGATGGCGTTCTCGCCGCCAACCACGAGGATTCACTTATAGAAAAGGCCAATTGAATGTCACAAGCTGGATGGCGTTCTCGCCGCCAACCACGAAAATGTAAAAACTAAAACAACATGAAAAATCAAATCTACCCATGCCTCTGGTTTGATGGCCAGGCAAAAGCCGCAGCCGATCATTACTGCTCCATCTTTAAAAATGCAAGGATCATCGATGAAAACCCGATGGTGGTCAACTTTGAAGTGAATGGCCAGAAATTTATGGGGCTCAATGGTGGTCCACACTATAAATTCACACCCGCAACCTCCTTCGTGATCCCATGTGATACTCAGGAAGAAATAGATTACTACTGGGAAAAGCTCGGTGAAGGCGGGACGTATAGCCAATGCGGTTGGCTGGATGATAAGTTCGGCGTGTCGTGGCAAATCGTACCTGCAATCCTCGGTACACTCATGGCCGATCCCGAAAAGGGGCCAAGAGTTGTACAGGCTTTTTTAAAAATGACGAAGTTTGATATTGAAGCATTATTAAAGGCCTAGTCCTAAGCTCAAAAGATGACCTCAAAACAATTCCTTGAAGAACTCACAGCTCTTCAATCAAAAAAAGAACTTGAAAATGTGCAACGCTTTTTCAGGGACGAAGGCAAGACATCCAAATTTCTTGGCGTGCGGATGGCAGACATATTTGCACTAGCCAAAAAGTACACGCACCTACCAGTTGCTGATATCGAAAAACTGTTGAAGAGTAAATATTATGAAGCGCGCATGGGAGCCGTGAGTATCATGGACTTCCAGGCCCGGGATAAGAAGACCTCTACCGAAAGAAAGAAAGAATTGTATGACCTCTACATGTCCCGACATGATTGTATCGACAACTGGGATATGGTGGATCGGAGCGCCTCGTATGTAGTCGGAGGTTATCTTGCAGACAAATCCCGGAAGATCCTGTATAAACTCGCCAAATCAAAGAATGTCTGGGAGCGTCGCACGGCTATAGTGGCTACCTACTATTTTATACGCCAGGATGATGTCGATGATACCTATAAGATCGCAGCTCTCTTGATCCACGACCCGCACGATTTGATCCAGAAGGCGGTCGGCAGCTGGATCCGCGAAGCCGGAAAAAGAGACAAAAGAAAACTCTTGTCTTTCCTTGACTTGTATGCAGCGACGATGCCCAGGACCACCCTTCGGTATGCTGTTGAAAAACTGGACGCAAAGACAAAGGAGCATTATTTAAAAATCAGATAGCCACCCCATGATAGAAATCTTTAAAACCAATGTAGAATTTGAAGAACAATGCCATCCCATCATCGCTGCCTTGATCAATACAATTTCATCTGTCAAAGTCAATTTTGACCTCGAGGATTGTGATAAGATCCTGCGAGTCGAGGGACATGATTTTTCTGTAGATCGGATTATTGAAACAGTACAAATCCTTGGATACAGATGCGAAGTATTGACTTAGGTAAACAGTGCTGACTACCGGTTTTTCCCCGCATTGATTGGTATCCTGGTTTCGATCATTATCGTCGCGATTACATTCCTGGGATAAGGATACGCTCATCCTGATGATGATCCTTTGGCTATTCTTTCAACGCCATCGCATTATTTTTTCTACATTTAACCATGCGAATCTTTACCAGCCTTCTTGTTTCTCTCAGCATACCCTTCCTGGCGATAGGGCAACAGACCATTGATGGTTCGATTACCTATGCAGGCATCCAACGGGACTACATTCTTTATGTTCCGGAAATGTATACACCAGGTGAAGCCGTTCCCCTGGTCCTCAATTTCCATGGATATACCTCCAATGCCTTTGAACAAATGAACTACGGTGATTTTCGCCCGATAGCCGATACGGCAGGGTTTATCATAGTCCACCCCATGGGTACCATTGATCTCCTGGGAAACACCCATTGGAATGTTGGTTGGGGAACCAGTAACGTGAATGATCTTGGATTTACCGCCGCATTGATCGATTCACTTTCTGCTGCGTATTCTATCAACCAGGACAGGATCTATAGCACCGGGATGTCCAATGGGGGCTTTATGAGTTATCATCTGGCATGTGAAATGAGCGAGCGTATTGCCGCTATCGCCTCTGTCACGGGCACGATGAATGTCAATCAGCCAGCCTCCTGCAGTCCCGGCCATCCGATGCCGGTCATGGAAATCCATGGCACTGCAGATGGTACGGTGCCCTATAATGGTAATATCCTATTTGGTACCACACCAGCCGCAGTGGCTTATTGGGTCAACTATAATAACTGCGAACCAACACCTTCGATTACTGCTATCCCCGATACTGACGGCGGCGACGGCTGTACGGCCGAACATCAAGTGTATACTGGGGGTAACAATGGATCAACGGTCGAACATTTTAAAATCATCAATGGCGAACACACCTGGCCAGGCGCTGCTTTCGTATTGGGGGTTACTAACCAGGATATCGATGCCTCTGCTGAGATATGGAGATTTTTTTCCAAATACGATATTCATGGGTTGATCAATACCACTTCAGTGGCTGATAATGTATCAGTAAAAACAGTCAGCGTATTTCCTAATCCTGCTACGGATGCGATGACGATTGTTTGGCCGGGAGCCGAAATAACTAACTACACATTATCATCGTTGACAGGTCAGCTTGTTCAGAAAGGCAACGTATCAAGCGGTAGAAATAAGATTGATCTGGCCACAATTGCTCCAGGTATGTACATCATGACCATTGGACAGCAAGTCATCAAAATCGTAAAAGCTGAATAATCCTGTTCTAATTTACTATTCCACACCATGAATCACAAAACCATATCCATACGTCCTTTTATAGGTGCAAAAGAATTTGAGGTGTCACGCCGATTTTATCGTGATCTCGGATTTGAAGAAGTAGTGCTCGAAAATAATTTTTCGTATTTCAAAACCGGGCACACTGGATTTTATTTGCAGGACGCCTATGTTAAAGACTGGATAGATAACACGATGGTGTTTTTAGAAGTTGATGACGCGCAACGCTATTACAACGAAATACTGGCCCTGGACCTGCCCGGAAAATACGAAGGCGTACGACTCATCCCTGTCAGGGATCTTTCCTGGGGCCGTGAGTGTTTTCTCCATGATCCTTCCGGGATCCTCTGGCATTTTGGTGAGTTTAAGAAATGAACCATCGAAGAAGACAACTAACCCTCTTTGTTGATGATAGGCAATCGGCTGCTATCGAAAGCATACGACAAAAATTTAATCCGCAACAGTATAGATTGATTAAGGCACATGTGACACTTTGCCGGGAAGACGAAATTGAATCCATTGAAAGTGTACTTTACAATCTGATCAACCTGGTGCTGCCTAAAATTTCATTACGTTTTGGGAGAGCCACTCGATTTTCAGATGACCATGGAGTCTTATTACCTGCGATTGAAAACTTGCATTCCTTTAGAACACTTCGGAAACTAATATTACAAGGTATCATTGAAGCACCAAGGATCCATGAACCCCACATCACGCTGATGCATCCAAGAAATAGCACCTGTACAGATGACATCTTTCAACAAATAACACAAATCATCTTGCCTGCCACCATCTTATTTGATAAGGTTAGTCTGATTGAACAAGTTGAACAAGGGCCATGGAAAACTATTCAGGAATTTGAATTAAAGGAATTAGCTTGATTTATATATGAAATCTATCGTTCACTTCACCTTCATTTTATTACTGCTGACAGAGATACTCAGTGCACAAACGTATATTACCAATGTGTCAGTGGCAGATATTGAGCAACATCGTTGGCTGCCTAATCAGACCGTGATAATCACCAATGATCTCATCACCGATGTGCGCCCTTCCGGACAAGCCAAAGTTCCTGACAATGCTACCATCATCAATGGCGCAGGAAAATACCTGCTTCCCGGATTAGTCGATGCCCACATCCATTTTTCACAGACAGGTGGATTGTATACGAGGCCGGACGCAATTGATCTGCGAAAATACAAGCCGTACCAGGAGGAGATCGATTGGGCTCATGAGCATATGGAGGAAGTATTGCGACGATACCTGCAAAACGGTATCACAACTGTGATAGACGTAGGCACAACAGTCAATTTTCTTAAACGCAGAGAGTCATTCAAAGACGCAGCGTATGCTCCATCAATTTATATGTCGGGTCCACTCCTCACGACCTACGAACCTGCAGCACTTTCCAATCTAGGTCATGACGGCCCTTTTAATCTCGTCAAGACGGTAGAAGATGGTATAAGGATGGTACAGCAGCAATTGCAATACCATCCGGACATGATCAAGATATGGTACATCGTGGGCCGTGATACATCAGACATCGAAGCAAGTGCCCGGCGATATCTGCCCATCATCAAGGCCATCAGTGATGAAGCGCATAAACACGATCTACCTTTGGCGGTTCATTCCACGCAACGTATTACAGCACAACTGGCAATAGAAAATGGTTGTGACTATCTGGTTCACAGTATTGATGATGAACTCTTGACTGATGATTTTGTACAACTCCTCAAAAACAAAAAGACGATCCTGTGTCCAACGCTTATCGTTCACGACGGATATGTCAATACGTTTGGGCAGAATCTGCACCTCAGTCATCATGAGCAGCGCATGGGTGATCCGATCCAACTGGGTTCGTTACTGGATCTGAAACATTTGCCAGACACCGCCCTGATCAACAGATACGCCAGGCATACCAACACGCCTGAAAGTATAGAGGATACCAAAACTACAAATGGTATCATGCTTGATAATCTCAAGAAGTTATCAGATGCAGGTGTGATCATCGTTACCGGAACTGATGCCGGAAACATAGGCACCTTGCATGCATCTTCTTATCTGACTGAGATCCTCGCCATGCAGACGAGTGGCATGAGCCATTGGCAGATTCTTGAAGCATCGACCATCAATGGCGCAAAAGTGCTCAGAAAAGAAAATGAATTTGGCAGTGTGACCAAAGGTAAAAAAGCTAATTTAGTTTTGTTAGAAGCTGACCCCATTGAAGATTTAGAAAACATCACAAAGATCTATCGCGTCATCAATAAAGGCGTGGTCATCGATCCCGACACCTTGATTCCTGTCACCCCTGTTGCACTTGCTCAGCAACAATTGAATGCCTATAACTTAAGAGATATCGACGCATTTCTCGAACCGTATGCTGACGACATAGAGATCTATAACTATCCGAACAGTTTACTCTACAAAGGCAAGACTGAAATGCGGCTTGACTATTCCGGCATGTTTGACAGCGCCCCTGACCTGCACTGTGAACTTGCCGGCAGGACCGTAGAGGGAAATGTAGTCATCGACCAGGAAATCGTCCGTTATGGAAACAAGAAGATTGTAGCCACCATCTACCTCCACACCGACAAGGGTAAAATACAAAAAGTGTATTTTAAACAATAAATCGCCGTTCGTTCAAGTCTCCAGACTTGAACTTTGAAGCTCGTTCAAGTATTCAGACTTGAATGCAATATGTTTTGCGTCTCCGACGCTAGAGTCAAATCCCATCCAACATGAGATCCAACAACCTCCTCACCTCCCTCCTCGCCTAAACGTAATTCCAGGCTATCTTTGAAATTATTTTCACCCCCTGTCCTATTTCCCCCCTTTCATTTGTCATAGGGATGTACAACAAACATTCCTTAACGCTTAAACTAAAAAATCATGGACGAATTCATTTTGATTTTCAGACACCAGGACGGTGCTAAAGTAGCCTCCCCTGAACAACTCCAGGCCTGGATGAAACAGACGATGGACTGGGTAGGTGGCATCGCTGCCCAAAACAAATTTGTATCCGGCACCGGATTACTCTTTGAAGATGCACGCGTGGTCACCAATGTGAAAAATGAGAACGTGGTAACTAATGGTGCATTCGGCGACATCAAGGAAACACTTGGCGGCTATATCATCGTCAGGGCGGTGTCGATGGATGAAGCTGTGGAATTTGCCAAAGGATCTCCCATCTTGCAAGGGGAAGGTAATAGTATTGAAGTGCGGAAGATTGCAAGAGAGGATGGGATCCATTGATAGAAATATTATGCCCCTGTAATCACGGTGGTTGGTGGCGAGAACGCCATCCAACGGCCAGATCGCC
>DATHZY010000512.1:0-3808 GCA_035458325.1 Saprospiraceae bacterium
CTTCCACCTTTTCGCTAAAGCGATCTGAACCATTCCCAATGATCCTCATAGCCGTCCTGGTACTTTCCGCGGCCATTGAAATACTCCTCTATTATGTAGAGAAAACCGGTTTGGTTGGAAATGATCAAATGGCTTTTACTACACACGGGTTTGGCTGTGCTGCCATCTTCGGATGGATTTCACTGGCCTGGCTGGGCTTACAAAAGAAACTTAAACTGACAGGAAGAGATGTGATTGCCGGAATACTTCTAGGCATACCTAACTTCTTCTCCATTTTTCTTCTACTCAAAATGCTCAACCAGGGATGGAATGGATCACTGATGTATCCGTTGGTTAATGTATCTGTGTTACTCCTCTCTACGATGGTGGCCGTCATTGCCTTTCGGGAGAAACTTAACCGGCTCAACTGGATCGGTATTGGACTGGCGTCTGCTGCCATCCTGATTATCGCCTATGCTCATACTACCTCCCATTGAAAGATCAATTCCTGACATTGGAATCCTCATGTGAAGGGTATTACATGGAGCGAGGCAGTAAGTTCCATGCGTACGCTTTTCCGATTCGGTCAGAGGATGAAGTCCCTGGAATTCTTCATGCATTGAAAAAGGAACATCCGAAGGCAAGGCATTTCTGTAGTGCACTACGGTTGCATCCTGATGCTTCACTCGAACGATCAAATGATGATGGTGAACCATCTGGTTCAGCAGGCAGACCTATACTCGGGCAACTTGTAAAACATGATCTGACCAATGTTTTTGTGGTGGTGGTCAGATACTTTGGTGGTACTAAACTTGGCATCCCGGGGTTGATAGAAGCCTATAAAACAAGCACCGCAAATGCAATCAGTGCCGGAACCACGATTGAAGGAAACGTATTTAGTAAAGTGGTGGTCAATCTAACGTTCGAGTCCTATTCACCTTTCCTCAATTTTTGTAAGCATCACAACATCCCTGTATTTGAAGAAGCCTTTGATAACCGGGTTTCATTGATCATTGGATTTAGAAAATCTAATGCAAAAGAACTTCTCCTGGAAACCTTGAAAGAATACAGTAAAATGGATTTCAAGGAACTTGATGATTACACTTCCTATCTTGATTTCCAGATTAATTTCCTTGATCAGGATCAGATAATGTAAATCTACATGGGATCCTTGCGGACATCGAGCAGGGATAAAGTCTTAGTCAATAAAACAAAGTAATTTTACCGTGACATGAAACTCATCGGGTTAACAGGCGGCATCGGTTCAGGCAAATCAACAGTGGCCGGCCTTTTCCGTACACTGGGCATTCCTGTGTATGAATCTGATCAGCGTGCCAAGGCGCTGATGCAAACCAATCCTCAGGTGAGGGATGAGATCATTGCCTTATTTGGTCCTGAAGCCTATGATGCAGACCAGAAGCTAAACCGCGCATGGATCGCTTCAAGAGCATTTACTAATCCTGAACTTCTCAAACATCTCAACGAGATTGTACATCCTGCTGTTTTCCAGGATTTGGTCGACTGGACTGGTGAAGAGACGCAACGTAATGCATCCTACCTGATTCAGGAGAGTGCCCTTCTATTTGAAGAACAACTGGAGAAAAGATTTACAGCCATCATCCTGGTAGTCGCTCCTGAGGAAATAAGGATTGAGCGTGTCATGAAACGTGATGGCGTTACGAGAGACGATGTGGTCAAGCGGATCAACAATCAGTTGCCGGACATTAAAAAAATTCCAGGTTCAGACTACGTTATCTACAACGATGGGACTAGATCACTGATTGATCAGGTGATGGATATACACAGGATGATTATTCATTTGCCCCTAAATCCCCTATTGGGGACTTAAAGAAAAAGTACTTATCGATTGTTATGCGCTGAAGGAGGCAATAACTTCTTCTATGATATCACAGCATTCGTGCAGTTGATCTTCAGTAATGACCAGTGGTGGGGCAAACCGGATGATGTTTCCATGCGTAGGTTTCGCTAACAACCCTTTAGCGGCCATGGCCACACACATATCCCATGCCAGGTGGCCTTCCACATCATCGTCTACCACGATCGCGTTGAGTAGTCCTTTGCCTCTCACAAGCAATGCAATCGGATACTTATCAATTGTCTTTTGGATTCGCTCGCGGAAGATGATGCCGAGTTTTTCTGCATTCTCATCTAGGCGTTCATCCCTGATCACATCCAATGCGGCCATCGCCACTGCACACGCCAATGGATTACCTCCAAATGTAGATCCGTGCTCTCCCGGCTTAATGCAAAGCATAATCTCATCATCTGCTAAAACCGCTGATACTGGTAACACACCTCCTGACAAGGCTTTTCCAAGGATCAGGATATCAGGTTTTACTTCTGGTTTGTTTTCACAAAATCCTTTACAGTTACAATTACCACATGTTGCAAGTAATTTGCCGGTCCTTGCTATTCCGGTCTGTACTTCATCAGCTATAAATAGGATGTTCTTCTCACGGCACTGTGCCTGGATGAATGGCAGATAATCAGCATCCGGTACGACTACACCTGCCTCCCCTTGGATTGGCTCAACAAGAATACCTGCAACGGTCGGGTCTTCAAGTACCTCTGCCAACGCCTGTTTGTCATTATAAGGTACGATCACGTAGCCCGGCATATATGGCCCAAACCCTCCCGTGCTGGACGGGTCAGTGGAGGCAGAAATGACGCCAAGGGTCCGGCCATGAAAATTACCTGAAACGAAAACAATCTTTGCGGTCTGATCGCTGAGTCCTTTTTTAAGATATGCCCATTTCCTGCAGAGTTTAATGGCGGTTTCTACTGCTTCAACCCCTGAATTAGCTATCAGGGCTTTATCGTAATCGAAATAACTGGTAATATACTTTTCGAAAGGACCGAGTTTGTCATTGTAAAAGGCTCTCGATGTGAGCGTCAATTGGCTGGCCTGTTGGGTCAGAGCATGGATGATCTTAGGGTGGCAGTGCCCCTGATTGACGGCACTGTAGGCTGAAAGAAAATCATAATAACGCTTGCCATCCACATCCCAGAGGAATACGCCCTCGCCCCTGGTCAATACAACCGGCAGCGGATGATAGTTATGCGCCCCGTATTTGTCTTCCAGGGCGATAAATAAACTGGATTGATTTAGCGTATCCGTAGCCATTTGCTGTACATTTTTAGCCTTCAAAATTACCACTTTTCCGTGCATAAACCATTATGTCCCGTCGGGGTTTATATAGAATATCAGGTGTCAAAATGGCAGATAATCCCTATCTTTGCCACCCTTTGTAACTATGAAAGCTATCGTTTCCGACCTTAAATCCATTGACGAAACCCGACAGGGTGAGGCGTTCTATATGCCTGAAATTGAAGAAGTTAACGATATAAACCTCAAGCGATTTTATATAGAGAGTTATGGCTGTCAGATGAATTTCAGCGATAGCGAAATTGTCGCCTCTATCCTTGCTGAAAGTCAATACCACCCTACCAGGGATATCGAAAAAGCAAACCTGATATTACTCAACACGTGTTCGATCCGTGAAAAAGCGGAAGAAACTATCAGGAAGCGCCTTCGCACTATTGACAAACTAAAGGCCAACCGTCCGGGCACCATGGTTGGCATACTAGGTTGCATGGCCGAGCGCCTGAAACAAAGCCTCCTGGATGATGAAAAACTCGTTGATCTGGTGGTTGGTCCAGACGCTTACCGAGACCTCCCAAGGCTACTCAACCGGGCAGAGGATGGAGACAAAGGCATCAACGTGCTCCTTTCAAGAGAAGAAACATACGCAGATATCAGCCCTGTCAGGCTTGAAAGCAATGGCGTCACTGCCTTCATCTCCATCAT
>DATHZY010000513.1:0-5751 GCA_035458325.1 Saprospiraceae bacterium
ATGCCGGTGCACAACGTGGCATCCTCCTGTTAGAAAAAGACGGACGCCTGTACATCGAAGCCATCAAAGACCTGGAAGAAAACTCCATCTCCTTGTTGCAGCATGTGTCCCTTGAAGAATACAAAGAGATCGCACATACCGTGGTTACGTACGTACGCAGGACGAGTGAGAGTGCAGTCATCAACAATGCCGCTACCGATATGCGCTACCAGATGGATCGGTACATCCAGGATCGGAAGCCGAAGTCCATCATGAGTACCCCGATCCTGCATCAGGGAAAATTTATCGGCATACTTTATCTCGAAAACAACCTAACGACAGGCGCCTTTACACAAGAGCGTATTAACCTGATGACCTTATTGTCCGGCCAGATCGCGACCTCGATTGAAAATGCCATGCTGTACAACAGCCTGGAGCGTAAAGTGGAAGAGCGCACAGCAGAACTTGCGGAAGAGAAAAAGAAATCAGATGATCTTTTATTTAACATCCTTCCGGCAGAGACGGCGGATGAGCTGAAGCGGGTGGGTCGCACGACACCTCAGAAATTTGAAAGTGTGACTGTATTGTTTACGGACTTTATCGGGTTCACTTCCAAGTCATCCTCCATGAGTCCGGAAGAGATCGTAACTACGGTGGATACGTATTTCAGTGCTTTTGATACAATCGTCAATAAATACAAGGTCGAAAAAATCAAGACCATCGGGGACGCGTATATGTGTGTAGGCGGGCTACCGATTCCAAACTCCACGCATGCTACGGATACCGTATTGGCAGCCATGGAAATCCTTGACTGGGTGAATGCGTATAACGAAGAGCGGCGTGCCAGCGGAAGACCGGAGTTTCTGATTCGTATCGGCTTGCATTCCGGTCCGGTTGTTGCAGGAGTCGTAGGCAGTAAGAAATTTGCCTATGACATCTGGGGAGATACAGTCAACACCGCAAGTCGCATGGAGACGGGAAGTGAAGGTGGTCGGATCAATATCTCCGGAGATACGTACAGGCTGGTAGCCCAGAAAATGAATTGTACCTACCGGGGTAAGATGCCTGCCAAGAACAAGGGCGAAATTGATATGTATTTTGTTGAATCATTGAAATCATAACACCTCACCAAGGATGACGAATACGAGTGACCTGACGCCAAAGACTGTTTGCGCGGAGTGTCTGAAGAAAACCAAGATCGGCTACGATGATGGAGGCCGGTTTTTTATGCCGCATTTCAAGAGCATCAACCATGTAGAGGTTGGTTATTCAAAAATCATCACCAATCCACTCACCATTTTCGCGGAGTGGCTGCTGGCAAAGTTTTATCAACTGAAGGATGGCCTGGTAGCCCTGGCCGCAAAGTTGTTTCCGCGCGGCCCAAAGATCTATGGCAGGCAAATGGATAGCTGGCTGGTGGGAAAAATCATCTTTGCAAGCAAGGAAAATATTGAAGTGCCGATACACCACCTGCCGCTTGAGTTTTGGGGCAGGACAAAACTAGGCCAGTGGCGCAAACTGAGTGAGGGTTACTCCGCTCCGGATGGCACGTTCCGGCTGCCTTTTGAATTAAGAAGTGCCAGGAGATTTTGGATCAGTTCGCTCCGATTCGAAATATGCCAGATTTCACATGTCTATTATAAAGATGGGGATGCTAAAACGGTCCATAACCTCTTTCACAAGATTAAGATTCCCAAAGGTGACCTGATCGGCATGGAATATAATCTCCGGACGATTCCACTTTGTTTCTGGGAATACCGCACGGATGTTATAAATCCCAGGGTTGTGATCAAGGCGCATGGCAAGGATGCGCCCCAACAATATACTGAAGCCAGGATCGAAGCCATCAATGAACAAATGATTCCGGTAGAGTTGACTAAGATCAAGCATCTGGAACAGATCAGGCTGGATCCTGATTCCATTACCCTTGCCGAAATCCAGGCAGACTATCCTGAAAATCTCACGGTATGTATTGAGAAGAAACTGCCTGGTTACACACGTGGCGATGATTGGTTTGGTGAGCGTATGATGAATGGCATGAATCGTGGATTGTTCTTGCCTGACAAGGAGGAGGAAGGTGCGTATTGGGTGAAATATTTTGGTAAGCACCATTATGATTCGAATGACGAATATGCTTTTCCGGATGCGATGATGAAGTTCAGGTTGAAGCCGGATGGATTGCCTGTACCGGTGGCGATCAAACTCAGAGGCCCACTGAATGCGATCAATAGAGATCCGTGGCAGGAACGGGTATTCACTCCGGCAGACGGTGAATTGTGGCAACAAGCCAAGAGAGTCGCACGTGTCAATGGGGGATTGTGTACAGAAGTGGATGAGCATTTTGCCGGTACACATGCCAACCTGGAGCAGTATGCTATTGCTGCATACAGGAACCTGAGATTTAGTCCCCTTGCGACACTGCTATTTCCGCATCTCAAGGAAGTCGTGCTGATCAATCATACCGCGGATGGCATATTGTTGCATCAATATATTCCTTCAGCTACCGCATTTACCTACGAAGGATTGATGGCCAGGATCGGGGATGTCATGGGGGTCATGGACTGGAAAAGCTTTGATACGATGAAGCCACTGAGTGAGGCGCATTCGTATGCTAAGGCGGAACAACTGTTCTGGGATCTCACGTATCAGTATGTGGATCACTTTATTGAACAAAATCGCAAGGAAATCATCCGGCACTGGCATGAGGTGTATTGTTTTTCAGAAGACCTGGTCAATCATAGTGTTCCTGTATTCCTGTCGGACCTCGATATGACCCACCTCGATCCACGGGATCGTGCACGGTATGAAGAGATGAAGGAATATCTCTCCGCGCAGTTCAGTTTTGATTACGATATGCCGAGACAGCATCGCGATGGCCATCTCCGGACTGTATCACCTCTGACCTTGACTACTTCGCTTTCACCTGAACATGAAAGGGAAGAAATCCAAGACCTAAAGAAGGCATGCACGTATATGATATTCGTGGCCACCTTCCTGCACACGTGGGCTAATGAGCATCAGTACGAAGACATCGGTGAGGTGTTATATAATTGTCTCGGATTACGCTATGGAGATAAAGAATCAGGCATATTAGCACCTGAAAGTGATCTGAGCATTGCCCCTGACCTCACGAGGAGTACGCAGATGATGTGGTTCAGCAACCTGCTCTCACGGACCGAGTATGGATTTATCACCCGCAATGAAGATCATGATATCAATCCGTATTTCTGCGAATTACTTACCGCGAAGAAGGATGAATTTGCCGCACTCGGGGTGATCATCGAGGACATCGAATCCAGAACAAATATTTAACCAGACCTGAATCAATACAACATCCATGACAAAGAAACATTCGTTTGGAACGTTCATCTGGCATATGCTCGGTGCAGCCTGGGACAAGATGGTGCTCTGGTTTATTTCTAAGATGTTTGCCTGGGCACTCGTTGTGACCCTCAGCATTCCTCACCGATACAGGATGAGCCACAACAATGGCATTGCGGCCAGAGGTAAAGTGCGTATCGTAGATCACCCTGAGTTTCCGCCTCATGATTTCTTTGAACCTGGCAGGACCTTTCCCGCGCGCGTGCGACACGCATCTGCTACCTTCCTGGATGACGCGATGAATTGCATCCGCAGCATGTCGATAAAATTTTCTGACCAGCACATGGAGAGTCCGTTTGACATGGAGATGAATACAGGTGTCATCAATTTATTCTGGTCAGCCAGGAGTTTCCTTCAGTTTGCCAAATTGCGACAACAAAAGTGGGGGGTGGAGTACCATGATTACTATCGAAAATATCCGCAAGGCCTGGAGGGTGCAAAAGTATCCCTGCGCAGGAATCCGACCTCCTTCCACAATCTGAGGTACCATAGTCTGACTCCATATTTGTTCTATGGCAAAGATGGAATAAAGCGATATGCCAAATACCGGGCGAAACCATTTGACGACGAACCTGAGACCGGCATCACCACGAACCTCAGCGACTGGGACACCTGTAATCAGCGCGTATTCCCGAATGAAACCAGGACGCGTAACTATCTCAAGGATGAGTACAAGGCGCGTGTTGCAAAGGAAGGAGCGAAGTACATGATGCAGATCCAAACACGTATTGCTGCGGATGATGACAGCCCGGAGATCTTCAACAACCAGATACCGTGGGACGAAAAGATATTTCCATGGCAGGATCTCGCTGTGGTCGAGATCGATGAGATCCTGAGCTGGCGGGATTCGCTGATGACCAGTTTTTCACTCAACAATTTGCCAAAGTCCCTGCGGATCATTCCAGCGAAATCCATCTATGATTATAATTCACTCAACTATATGCGTTCGCATTCGGAAGTAGCACGGAAGGCACGTATTTTTTCATACAGGGTATTCGGCTATCCACCTGAGATCCCGTATGATGACAACAGGAATGTGTCGGATTGGTCAGGGAAAGAGTAAGTGAAGAGTGAAAAACGAAAAACGATAATGAATAAGCCCTGAAAGGGCGTGATAGTAGGAAGTGGGTACAGCCCCTTACAGAAAAGTCAAGAGTGAATTTGGTCCCTTCGGCGAACACACGGACCACTTAAGATTCAATTTGAGTTGGTACCCCCATGTAGGGGGCAAAGGGGGTTAATTGATGCGCTTATGCTTCCACCGCTTGTGCGACCATAACCAGTACTGTGGGTGGGCGATGATTTGTTGTTCTAAGCGTTGTGTGGTCTCTTCGATGATCCAGCCATGTGGTGTGTCTTGTGGCTGGTCCGTGACAAGGGAAAAGCGAACGTTGTAGAATCCTCTTTTGATTTTGCTGATGGCACAGAAGAGCACGGGGTAATTATATTCCTTGGCATATTTCTCCAGGCCGAACAGGACGCCGGTTTCCTGGTTCAGGAAATGCATCCAGTGACACCGGTCCGGATTTCGTGGAGACTGGTCAATACCGAAAATGGTAGCGGTAGGTATGTTTTTATTTTCCTCAAAGAAAGCGGCAGTCCTTTTAATGCTGACCATTGTCAATCCGAATTTGCCCCGGGTCTGTTGCATTTTCTTTTCAAAGAATTTGTTGGAGAGCGGGGTGTAGAGGGCAAAGGTTTGATGCTTGATTTGTTGTTCGAGGGAGGTGGCAATCCATTCCCAGTTATTGTAATGACCACCGCCCACCAGAATGCTGCGACCTTCGTTGAAATAGTGATCAGGTAATTCAGGATTTTCCACTACCATTCTCTTCAGGATTTCCTTTCCACCGATCGTAAACGATTTAAAGGTTTCGACGATGACATCACAAAGGTGATGGTAGAACAGCTTTTCGATCCTCCTGATATCAGCCGCCGATTTTTCAGGAAACGAATGTTCCAGGTTTTGCCTGACGACGGATGTCCTGTATCCTGCCAGCCTGTATAGGACAAAGTATAAAAAATCAGAGAAGAGGTACAGCACCCGGAAAGGTAACAGCGATACCGGAATGATTAAAAGATAATAGATGATCAGATTTACAACTATCATACACTTGCCTTCTCCTGGCTACAAGATAATGAATTCAAGGGGAGCAGGATGTAGGACTTTGGCTACAACCAGAGAAGGGCGTGTTTGAATACCTCTGGTGCTGTTAATTGACTCTGAAGGAAATATTCGATAATGAAACCCATTGCTGGTTACTTCCTGCTGATTGTACACTTCCGTCCGGGTGAATAGAAATGCGGTAGTGCATATCGGGGCCGCCGACACCACTGACAAGGACGGTATCGGAGGGGCGATAACCAGCGGGCAGGATAAATATGGTATTT
>DATHZY010000514.1:0-8873 GCA_035458325.1 Saprospiraceae bacterium
AATGCAACAGGCCTCATGCACAATCGTGTACGCATGGTCGTCGCCAGTTTCCTCACCAAACATTTACTGATCGACTGGCGCTGGGGCGAAGCATACTTTGCCGAAAAACTCCTGGACTACGAACTCTCCTCCAACAACGGCAACTGGCAGTGGTGCGCAGGCTGTGGATGCGACGCAGCTCCTTACTTCAGGATCTTCAATCCATCCGAACAACAAAAAAAGTTTGATCCCGACATGATCTATATACGCAAGTGGATTAAAAATTTCAGACCAGGTTACCTCGAACCCATCGTCGATCATGACTTTGCGCGAAAGAGAGTATTAGACGTTTTTAAAGCAGCCCTCAACGAAGCACAATGAAGTACCTTGAATTTGAACATCTCTTACCGATGACGCTTGATGAGGCCTGGACATTCTTCTCCTCACCCGCCAATCTCAATCTGATCACGCCTGATGATCTTGATTTTAAAATCCTCGACACCTTACCGGATCAGATGTACCAGGGCCTGATGATCCGCTATAAGATCAAACCTATGCTCAACATACCCCTCGACTGGGTCACCGAGATCACCATGGTCAAGGACAAAGAATATTTCATCGATGAGCAACGCAAAGGTCCATACCGCATCTGGCACCATGAACATCATTTCAAGGAAGTGAATGGAGGCGTTCTCATGACCGACAAATTATATTACGATATAGGCATGAGCTTTATCGGCACCATCGCCGGAGCCCTGTGGGTCGACAAGCAGGTACAAAAGATTTTCACTTATCGCAAGACGAAACTCGAGGAGTTGTTTCCTGCACAAAAATAAAAAACATCGCGCAACGACGCAAAGGCGCAACGTGAAGTGAATTTTAATGCATATTATAGTCTATTCACCAATCGGACAATTCCATCTTTAAGAAGAGGAGCCCCAAAATTGATGAGCAGACCCAATTTTATATTGCTCAGTTTAACATACGTTAAGGCAATTTTTGAATGGACCTTAGCCATAGTCTCCACTGATTTTAACTCTACGATGACCTTTTTTGCGACAATGACATCAGACCTGTATCCCAGGTCCATTTTAATGTCTTTCCAGAAGACCGGCATCCCTTTTTGCCTTTCGAATGGTATCCCCCTTTCAGTTAATTCATAGCAAAGTATTTCCTCATAGACTGATTCCAATAGTCCTGGTCCAAGTGTCCTATGTATGTCAAAACAAATATCCAGGACAATTCGAGCAATTTCATTTTCATCCATACAGGTTTCGGAAGCTCTTTTAGTAATCGGTATAACTCCCTCCATATCTGTAAGTGTCTTCAGAAAGGTCAATTGTGACCTAAAGCACCAAAATTTTCTAAGAAAGTTATTCCCGTTGCGCCGTTGCGTCGTTGCGCGAGCCAAAAGCTGTTGTACCCGTTGCGCCGTTGCGTCGTTGCGCGATCCAAAAGAGGTAATTCTCTTTGCGTCTTTGCGTCGTTGCGCGAAATAAAATGGGAGATTTCAAATAGTTGAGCAAAATATTTACTGATTTTCAACCACTTATACAATTTTCTTTCAGAAATCTTTGCTAAATCCTTGGTAATCTGGGTTCCAAAAAGCTACCTTTGCGTCCCGCTAATAAAAAGGCGGTCAATACCTCTTATCAATACTAAAATTCTATTGCTGTGAATACATTGAGTTATAAAACACGGTCCGTTAAGAAAGAAGATCTCAACCGCAAATGGTATGTGGTCGATGCGGATGGTGAAGTACTGGGCCGTCTGTGCACCCGTATAGCAACTGTCCTCAGGGGCAAACACCACCCGGAGTACACCCCGCACGTGGATACAGGTGACTATGTGATCGTCGTCAATGCAGGCAAAGTCAGGTTTACCGGCAACAAGGAAAATGTAAAAATCTACCAGAACTACTCCGGTTACCCAGGTGGTCTGAAAGAACTTACAGCCTCTGAAATCCGCGCCCGCAAGCCAGAGCGCCTCATCGAGATCGCTGTAAAAGGTATGCTCCCGAAGAACAAGCTCGGCAATGCCATGATCAAGAAACTGTTTGTCTACGCCGGTCCGGAACACCTCCACACCGCACAGCAACCAAAACCCCTCGTTTAATTACTAATCGTCAATTTCAGTCTAAGACTAATATATGGAGACAATCAACGCGATCGGACGTCGTAAAGCCTCAGTAGCGAGGGTTTATGTATCAAACGGTACCGGCAAGATCAAAATCAATGGTCGGGAGTACAAAGAGTACTTTCCTCAGTTGCATATCAGCGCACACGTCGTAGCTCCCCTGATGGAACTCGATGTGCTCAACCAGTATGATATCAAGGTCAATGTCAACGGTGGAGGATTCAGGGGCCAGTCAGAAGCCATTCGCCTCGGTATATCCAGGGCCCTGATCAAGATCAACGCTGATCACCGCGCACCGCTCAAGATCAAGAAATATCTCACCCGGGATGCAAGGGTGGTGGAACGTAAGAAATTCGGTAAGCCTAAAGCAAGAAAGAGCTTCCAGTTCTCTAAACGTTAATCATTACTATCTAATCACAAAAATATCAACACATCCATCATGGATAAACCATTATATCAGGACTTATTGGAGGCAGGCGTTCACTTCGGACACATGCGTAGCAAATGGAATCCTAAAATGCGCCAGTATATTTTTATGGAGCGCAAGGGTATCCACATCATCGATCTCAACCGCACCTCCGAATGCCTGGAACGTGCAGCCCTGGCGATGAAATCCATGGCCCGCTCCGGTAAAAAAATCCTTTTTGTAGCTACCAAGAAACAGGCCCGCGAAATCATCGCTGCCGGTGCAAAGACCATCAACATGCCTTACGTGACCGATCGTTGGCTCGGAGGGATGATGACTAACTTTGCCACCATCCGTCGTTCAGTAAAGAAAATGAACAACCTCGAGCAAATGCTTACGGATGGTACATTGGCCAGCACCACCAAGAAGGAACGCCTCACCTTAACACGTGAGATGAACAAACTCAATAAAGTGTTGGGTGGTATCTCTGATATCAACCGTTTACCACATGCTATTTTCATCGTGGATATAGGACGTGAGCACCTTGCTCTCGCAGAAGCCAAGAAACTGGGGATCAAGACATTTGCCATGGTGGATACCAACGCAGATCCTAACCTGGTCGACTTCCCGATTCCGGCAAATGATGACTCATCAAAGTCCATCTCTTTTATCACCAACTACATCACCAATGCCATCAAGGAAGGATTGGCTGAACGTGGCAAGGAGAAAGAAGAGCATGCTGAAGAGTCAGCTAAAGCGTAATACGGTCGCTGGACAAAACCGTTGGAGTAACACTTTATCTTAAAAATGACAACATTAATGAGCACGATATCCGCAACAGATGTCAAAAATCTCCGGGAAATGACCGGGGCTGGTATGATGGATTGCAAAGCCGCCCTCACCGAGGCCAATGGCGATTTTGAAAAGGCAATTGAAATCCTTCGCTTGAAGGGTCAGAAGTTATCCCTGAAACGCGCAGACCGCGATGCCAAGGAAGGCGTTGTTTATGCCATGGTTTCTGCGGATGGCAAGAAAGGCGTAGTCATCAGGCTGAGTTCTGAAACAGACTTCGTAGCTAAAAACGAAGACTTCGTCAACCTGGCAAAAGAATTTGCACAGATTGCACTTGATACATTTCCCGCTGACCTCGAAACCCTGTTAAAACAACCTTACCAGAACATCACCATCGGTGAAAAAGTATCTGAGCAGGTAGGGGTCATTGGTGAAAAGATTGAACTTGCTGACTACCAGCATATCGAAGCGCCTCAGGTTGTATCCTATATCCACATGGGCAACAAAGCCGGTGTGATCCTTGGATTGAACAATGCGGATCCTAAATTCAGAGATGCAGGCAGGGACGTTGCCATGCAGGTTGCAGCGATGAAACCGGTAGCGCTTGACAAAGACGGTGTTGATGCATCGATCATCGAAAAGGAAATTGAAATCGGCAAGGAACTGGCTCGCCAGGAAGGAAAGCCGGAAGATATGCTCGAGAAAATAGCGCTCGGTAAACTCAACAGATTTTTCAAAGACAATACCCTGCTCGCACAGGCTTTCGTAAAGGACAATAGCTTGTCTGTCGAAGCCTATCTCAAGAGCATGGACAAGGACCTGACTGTGACGGCCTTCAAACACGTCAAACTAGGGTAATACAAAACAAAAGACAAGAGGCGGATCATTGATGATTCGCCTTTTTTTTGCCTCCTAAGGAAAGCCCTGAAACAAAAGTCATAAAAGCAACCTAAATTTAGACACCTACATCCATTATGGCCAGATTCAAAAGAGTGCTCTTAAAGTTAAGCGGTGAAACCCTCATGGGTGATCAGACCTTTGGTATACATCCGCAACAACTCAAACATTATGCATCTGAAATCAAGGCCATCACTGATATGGGCGTTGAAGTCGCTATCGTCATCGGAGGTGGAAATATCTTTAGGGGACTTCAGGCTGAAGCCACCGGCATCGAAAAAGTACAAGGCGATTACATGGGTATGCTGGCCACCGTCATCAACGGAATGGCACTCCAGAGTGCACTAGAGCATATTGGCTTGTACACGAGACTCATCTCCGCGATCGAAATGAAAGCGATAGCCGAACCATACATCCGCCGTAGAGCGATTCGTCATCTGGAGAAGGGACGAATCGTTATCTTCAGTGCAGGCACCGGCAATCCTTACTTCACGACCGATAGCGCAGCAGCCCTCAGGGCAAATGAAATCAATGCGGAAGTCATTCTCAAAGGCACGCGCGTTGATGGGATCTATACTTCCGATCCGGAGAAAAATAAGGATGCTGTCAAGATTGACCAGATCACTTTTGCCAAAGTCATCAGGGATGGACTAGGCGTCATGGACATGACTGCCTTCACCCTCTGCCAGGAAAATAATCTTCCAATCATTGTATTCGATGTCAACACTGCCGGTAACCTCCGCAGGATCATGGAAGGCGAAAAGTTGGGAACCCTAGTGATGGGCTAGAAAGGCAGGTTGGCCTCTTGTCAATACCCCGCTGGTCTTAAACTAATCCGTTATTCTTTCCGTTTGACCATCATGCATTATCATAAACCCTTTCGTTGGCTTATCCTGGTATTTGCTTCATGCATATCTTCCTTCTCTTACGCCCAGCAAACAATTACCTGGGATCAACTGACAGATGTAAAGTTTTCCAAAAAGTTTTCTGCCGAACTGGGTATTGAGTTATTAGAGGCATCCTTCGGACCTTCAGTTAAAGCCTTGGACGGAAAGGAAATCATCATCAAAGGGTATATCATCCCGCTAGATCCACTCGGCACCCAATACGTCATCTCCCGCAATCCGATGGCCAGTTGTTTCTTCTGCGGAGGCTCCGGTCCCGAAACTGTTGCCGAACTCCGCCTTCATCCGAAATCGATCCGGCGATACGCCACCGATGAAATACTTTCTTTCAAAGGCAAGCTCATGCTCAATGAAAAGAACTCAGAATCCCTGAATTATGTCATCCTGAATGCGGAAAGGATATGAATTACTACAACCTCTGTAAGTAATTGGTATTTAGATTATTACAACATTGTTGCACTATTGTCGCCCCAGGAAATTTAGGCCTGCAGAACTGACACGCATTTTTGAGCGCCAAAACCTTTATTAGTCCTTAAAAATCTATACGTTGCATACAGTGTGGCACACCAAGGTGTGCCACACTATTTTAAGCTGTGGTAAGTTGTTGATTAATAATTAGTTAACAACACAATTAACTAAATTTTCAAACTCCCTATTTTCCCCACCAATACCTCTGCGATCTTCTGCTTCGATTCCACTGTCCACCCCGCCACATGAGGACTCATGACCACGTTTTCCATTCCACACAAAGCCTCAAATGCTGTTTTAAATTCTTCACTACCGGAAGTCGGAGGCTCAGCCGGAAATACATCAAGACATACTCCTCCTAATTTTCCTGAATTCAAAGCCAACACTACATCTCCTATATTGACATTTTTCCCCCTGGAGGTGTTGATCAGAATACATCCATCTTTACATTTTCCAAGAAATGCAGAATCAACCATCTCCCTGGTTTCAGGCGTCAATGGTATATGCAAGGAAATGATATCAGCCTCAGCCAATAATTTATCAAACGATACCTCTTCAACAAATGCTGATCCATAGTTGTGGAGATATTTATCATATGCTACCACCTTTACATCCCAGCCCTTCCATAATCTACTAAACGCGCTCCCATTGTTTCCGTATCCGATGATACCGATGGTTTTTCCTGCAATCTCCCATCCCCGGTGCTGTTCCCGCGCCCATTCACCGAGGCGCACGCTCCGATCGGCAGAGATCAGTTTGTTGGCCAGGCAGAGCAACATCCCCATGGCATGCTCTGCTACAGCCTGGGCATTTCCTTCCGGGGCACTGATGACGGTTACTCCATGGTCCTTTGCTGCCTCCAGGTCAATGATGTCAAGTCCACTCCCCAACCTCGCTATCCAACGCATGGATGGCGCCGACGCAATAGCCCTCCTGTCTAAGGCACAACGTGTATTGATGACTACCCCTTTGTAGCAGGGTAGTGCCTCTTCCATTTCTTTCCGGCTCATTTCAGGGGCATAAGTGGTCGTAAGCCCCAGATAATGAATCCCTTCCAGCAATACCGGATGGACATAATCCGTAATTAATACATCTTTCTGCACCATATTTTCCGCTAATCAGCTCGCTTTTTTGGCAAATAGTATCTTTGTCCGATTTTTAATAGGACTTGCTCCATTATACATACCTAAGCCAACCGGTAGATGCCCAAAGATAGTAGTATCCGTTCTGTACTGATCATCGGCAGCGGACCCATCATTATAGGTCAGGCTTGCGAATTTGATTATTCAGGTTCACAAGCTTCCAGATCCCTTCGCGAAGAAGGAATTGAAGTCAGCCTCATCAACAGCAACCCCGCCACGATCATGACTGATCCGGTGACGGCAGACCATATTTACCTTCTTCCACTTACCGTAGAAAGTATCATTCAAATCCTGGAAGAACGACAGATCGACGCCGTGCTGGCTACCATGGGCGGCCAGACAGCTCTCAACCTGGCCATTGAAGCAGATAAAAGAGGTGTATGGAAGAAATACAATGTTCGTCTGATAGGTGTGGATATTGCCGCGATTGACCTGGCCGAAAACAGAGAAGCTTTTCGCGATCATGTCATTAAACTGGGGATGAAAGTAGCCCCAAGCTTTATTGCCAATTCCTTTCTCGAAGGAATGGAAGCCGCCCAAACTATAGGCTTTCCACTCGTGATTCGCCCCAGTTATACCCTTGGCGGAACCGGCGGAGGTTTTGTTATGAAGGAAGAACAGTTTGAAGAAGCACTCCGCAGAGGACTTAATGCCTCTCCCACACACGAAGTGCTTGTTGAAAAAGCTGTATTCGGCTGGAAAGAATTTGAACTTGAACTCCTCCGCGATCGCAATAACAATGTGGTCATCATTTGTACGGTGGAAAACCTGGACCCGATGGGTATCCATACCGGCGATAGTATCACGGTAGCCCCTGCCATGACGCTCAGCGACACCGCATTTCAAGAAATGCGCAACCAGGCGATCCTCCTGATGCGCTCGATGGGCAATTTTGCCGGTGGTTGCAATGTTCAGTTTGCTCAGGATCCGGTCACGGAAGAATTGATCGTTGTAGAGATCAACCCACGCGTAAGCCGCTCCTCCGCCCTCGCCAGCAAAGCCACTGGATATCCGATTGCCAAAATAGCGGCAAAACTGGCCCTGGGGTACAATCTCGATGAACTGAAAAACCAGATCACCAAGACCACCAGCGCCTGTTTCGAACCCACACTGGATTATGTTATTGTCAAGATGCCTCGCTGGAATTTTGAAAAATTCCATGGCTCAGAAAATACACTCGGATTGCAGATGAAATCCGTCGGCGAAGTCATGGCTATCGGCCGCACTTTCCAGGAAGCCTTGCAAAAAGCCTGTCAATCCCTTGAAAACAACCGTACCGGCCTGGGTGCGGATATGAAGGAATGGATCAGCACCTCAGACATCATGGAGCGTCTGGAAACGGCAGGAGATGACCGGATCTTCCGCCTCAAGGATGCCCTCCGACTCGGAGTATCAGAGCGCAGTATCCACAAACTCACCCTGATTGATCCTTGGTTTATCAAGCAAATCAAGAATCTCGTCAAGGCAGAGGAGCGCCTGATCCGATACAATCTTGCGGAGGATATACCGGCTGATTTCTTCAGGGAGTTAAAACAAATGGGCTATTCTGATGCACAGATTGCCTGGGTCCTGCGGATCAATGAGCATGAAGTAACACGTCAACGGTATAAACACGGTATCCGCCGCACCTATAAGATGGTCGATACCTGTGCGGCAGAATTTGAAGCAAAGACCCCGTATTTCTATAGCACGTTTGACCAGGAAAACGAAAGTATCCCTTCCGGTAAGAAGAAGATCATTGTCCTGGGATCCGGTCCTAACCGAATAGGCCAGGGTATTGAATTTGACTATTGCTGTGTTCATGGTATTCTGGCGATAAAGGAAGCGGGGTATGAAGCTATTATGATCAATTGCAATCCGGAAACCGTCTCCACAGATTTTGATATTGCAGACAAACTTTACTTCGAACCCGTCTATTGGGAACATATCAAGGAGATTATTGAGCTTGAAAAACCCGAAGGCATTATAGTCCAGCTAGGTGGGCAGACCGCCCTGAAACTGGCAGAGGAGTTTCATAAAAGCGGGATCAAGATCATAGGTACCGATTTTCCTGACATGGATCTGGCCGAAGACAGGGGTAGTTTTTCAGACCGCCTGAAGGAGTTGGGCATACCGTATCCTAAATATGGTGTCGCCCACGATGTGGAT
>DATHZY010000515.1:0-3827 GCA_035458325.1 Saprospiraceae bacterium
ATACTATGTCAAGTTCAAAGAGGATACCGAATTGCGCCAACATATCGGCTGCTTGTTGCATCACCGGTAGATCCGAATCAGATCCCATAACGATGCTCACTAATGCTTTGCTCATGATATGACTTTGATGTGATCCTTTAAAAAATTAGCAGTGCGTATAGCCTGGCTGACACTCCGGTTAGCCACCGTGATATGCCCCATCTTTCTGAAGGGTTTTGTGGTCTTCTTGCCATACAGATGTACATACACCGAGCCTAATCGCAATGCCTGTTCTACACCCATATATTTCACAGGCCCTTCAAATCCTTCCTCACCAAGTAGATTGACCATCACGCCTGGTAATTGTAATTGAGGATCAATTAACGGAAGATTGCAGATCGCAAGCAGATGTTGCTGAAACTGACTTACGTTGCAACATTCAATGGTATGATGGCCGCTATTATGCGGGCGTGGAGCGACTTCATTGATCAACCAGTCACCTTCTGCAGTCAGGAACATCTCTACCGCCAGCAAACCACAGATATCCAGTGCCTCGATGGCTGCTTGTGCAATCTGGGTTGCTTCAAGTTCTAAAGCCGGACCTAAACCACTGGGACAATACAAGTATTCCACCAGGTTAGCTTCGGGGTGAAAAGCCATCGCTACCGGAGGGAATGTTTTAATCTCCCCATTGATATTACGGGCGGCAATAACAGCAACTTCAGCTTCGATTTCTACAAGCGGTTCTACGAGCGTTAATCCGTCGAGCAACAAGCTAAGATCTTCTTCTGTTCGAATGATGGCGACACCCCTTCCATCATAACCATCCGTACGAAGTTTTTGCACAAAAGGAATTTGAAGGAAGCCGGATTCAATAGCCTTTAGGACATCTTCTTTTGTGTCAAATAATTCCTGCGGTACAGTCGGCAATCCCTGGTCAATAAAGAATTGCTTTTGAAGAGCCTTATCCTTGATGATCGCCAGGCCTCGCGGGGATGGGTGAACTATCTTGCCCATCTTTTCGAGTTCAATCAGCGCTTCCAGGTTTACCTTTTCGATTTCGATCGTCAGGACATCTACCTCCTTGCCAAAATTGAGGACATCTTCATATTTCGTAAAGTCACCCTGGACGAATTTGTGTGCCAGTCTGGCTGCGG
Organism: Saprospiraceae bacterium; assembly: GCA_035458325.1. Lineage (GTDB taxonomy): Bacteria > Bacteroidota > Bacteroidia > Chitinophagales > Saprospiraceae > Opimibacter. The sequence goes on from DATHZY010000515.1 coordinate 1,137, forward strand.
GATCATCCGGGGATCGGTCAAGAACCGCCGTTTTCCAGTCCCAGGCTGAGGCAGCCTCGCAGAGCATCTTGCCGAGCTGGCCGCCGCCACAGATTCCTATTATTTTTTCGGGATTCGCAAATGGGTTAGTGATGTGCATCAGAACTGGAATTGGACTGCAAAACTATAAATTTTTACCGCCGTCAGCCGGTTTGAAGGTGTTAAAACCCGGTATCTTTATGCGCATGAAGGATATTGTGTTTAAAGAAGCCAGGATCATCAACCGGGGCAAAACGATGGAAGGCGATATATGGGTCAGTGGGGATCGGATAGAGCGGATGGACCCCTCCATAAGCCTCCAGCAGCAATACACTGAAATCCCTGTCAATGGGCGATACCTGATCCCCGGGATCATCGATGACCAGGTCCATTTTCGGGAGCCAGGCCTTGAGTATAAGGCGACTATCTTCTCAGAGTCAAGGGCAGCCATCGCCGGAGGAGTCACCAGTTTTATGGAAATGCCCAACACCCGCCCACCTGCCGTCACCCAGGAGCTGCTCGAAGAGAAGTATAAAATTGCAGCCAAAACCTCATGGGCCAACTATTCCTTTTTTATGGGTGCCACTAATGACAACCTGGAGGAGGTTTTAAAAACCGATCCTGTCAATGTCTGCGGTGTCAAGGTATTTATGGGGAGCAGTACCGGCAATATGTTGGTAGATAACAAGGAAACACTCGAAAGATTGTTTGAGTCTTGTCCGGTCCTCCTGGCTGCTCATTGCGAAGACGAAGCAACGATCAGGGCTAATATGGCCGAAGCAGAAGAGCGGTATGGATCGAAAATCCCTCCCTCTGCTCATCCCTGGATCAGAAGCAGGGAAGCCTGCCTGTTGAGTTCAACGCTTGGGATGGAACTGGCAAAGAAATACAATACCCGTTTTCATATCCTTCATATCACCACACAGGAGGAAGCCAGGATGTTTGATGCGGGCCCAATTAAAAACAAAAGGATCACTTCTGAAGCTTGTGCCCATCACCTCTATTTTTCTGATCTCGACTATATCACCTTGGGAAACCAGATCAAATGTAATCCGGCGATCAAAACCGAGGCGGACAGAGATGCTATTCTGCAGGCGGTATTGGATGACCGAATTGATATCATCGCTTCTGATCACGCACCGCACACCTGGGAAGAAAAAGGCGAGCCGTACCTAAAAGCACCATCAGGTCTGCCTTTGGTGCAACACACCTTGCAGATCATGTTGACGCACTGGAAAGAAGGACGCATATCATTGGAGCGCATCATTGAAAAAATGTGCCATGCACCTGCTGATTGTTTTAACATTGTCGGTCGCGGCTATCTTGAAGAAGGTTACTTCGCAGATATTGTGCTGTTGGATATGGAAAGAGATATCAAAGTCTCCAAGGAAAATATCCTCTACAAATGTGGTTGGTCCCCTTTAGAAAACCAGACTTTACCAGGGACTATTTCAGGCACCTGGGTCAATGGTGTACGTTTGTATGATCAGGATGGTGTGACTGGCGAGCCAGCGGGAAGACGGATGGTTTTTAGCCATTAGATCATTTTTCTTTACATTCAGGCCAAAGAATAAGCCAACATGAATAGTGTACTGGGGTTTTGTGCACCGATCCTGGTGTATGCCTATATTTTCCTGCTCAATGCGGTTTTACCCGGCAGATGGGTTGAAGGCTATGTAACTAAAGCAGGTTCAGACACAAAATTGAAATATCGTTTAAACGGACTTCTTGTACTCATTACGGTTGTGCTGACGTGGGCTGCGCTTTGCTATTCGGGCATGATGCCCTGGGATTGGTTTTATCAATACAGGTGGGAGGGCCTTTATGGTGCGATTGTTTTTGGGCTCCTGTTTTCATTTGCAGTTGTCTTACCTCATCCTCCGGTTAAAAATTTCTTCCTGGCAGATTTTTATTTAGGCCGCGCGTTGAACCTTCAACTATGGGGAGGACGCATCGATGCTAAGATGTGGTTGTACCTGGTCGGAGCGATCATGCTCGAACTCAATGTGCTCAGTTTTGCAGGACATCATCACATGGAATACGGCGCAGAAGCATCGCCGGGGATTTTTATATCCGCAGCATTACTCACTTTTTTCGTTATCGATTACCTGACTTTCGAAGAAGTGCATTTGTACACCTACGATCTTTTTGCAGAGCGTGTTGGTTTCAAGCTAGGGTGGGGATGTATTGCTTTTTATCCGTTCTTCTATGCAATCCCATTGTGGGCAACTGCTGATCTTCCGGATCCGGGTTCTTCTAATTTCATGTTGGTGCTTTCTGTTGTGATCTTCTTATCCAGCTGGAGTTTATCACGTGGCGCCAACTTGCAGAAATATTATTTTAAAAAGAATCCCTCACGATCTTTTCTGGGTATAAAACCTGAAACGATTTCAGATGGCAACAGGAAGCTCTTAGTCAACGGCTTTTGGGGCCTCAGCAGGCACATCAATTATTTAGGCGAAATAGGCATGGCCACAGGCATTGTCCTGGCGTTGGGATATCCTTTGGTTCCATGGCCATGGTTGTATCCTCTGTATTACATCGCCCTATTGCTTCCGCGACAATTTGATGATGACAAGCGTTGCGCGCTGAAGTACGGACCCTTGTGGAATGAATATGTGAAAAAGGTGCCTTATCGGATAATCCCTTATATCTACTAGGGTAAGAGAGTGA
>DATHZY010000516.1:0-2671 GCA_035458325.1 Saprospiraceae bacterium
GTATACTATCCAGACTAACCGAATATGAACCAGCATCCAACAGGAAACTATCGATCAGGGAAACCAGGCGCTCATGTGACCGGATCCTATGTTTGTCCATCTGGGCATTGGCGGAGTTATCTGCATAAAAGGCTATTTCATCTCTTAGCCGCTCCAGATCCTGCGATTGCCCAAAGATCCCGGTAACAAAAACAAGGGACACAGCTAAAAAATAAAGTCGTCGTTTCATGCGCTTATTAACGAATCCGCTTAAAAAAGGATTGCATTCGCCAGAAATAATAAACCTTTCCGGCATGGAAGAGTTCCTTTCGTGATGCAGAAATATATCGTAAATCAGATATCAGCAACATATTACAAACAAATTGGATACTTTTGTCGTCCATGAACATCTTTAGGGGACTTTCAGCACTGCCGGAGTTCAGTAATTCTGTCATCACGATTGGCAGCTTTGATGGCGTGCACCAGGGTCATCAAAAGATCCTGAAGAGTATCCAGCAACTGGCTGAAGAAAATGACGGTGTTGATGTCGTCATCACGTTTCACCCACACCCACGTGAAATCGTTTATCCCAAAGATGATGATCTCCAGATCCTGACGACCCTTGATGAAAAATTGGAGTATTTCAGGCGATCTGGTGTTTCAAATGTGGTAGTGGTTCCTTTTACCATCGAATTTTCTCAGCAACCCGCTCAGGAATACATTGAAAAATTTATCGTTTCCAGGTTCCATCCGAAATATATCGTCATCGGCTATGATCACCGGTTTGGCCTTAACCGCGCAGGCAATGTCCATCTCTTAAAGATGTACGGAGAAGACCATGGCTACGAAGTAGTGCAGATCGAAGAAGAGGAATTGAAGGATATCACCATCAGCTCCACCAAGATCCGGCTTGCATTGCAAAACAATAACATCGATCTTGCCAATAGTTTACTTGGCCACCCTTATATGATTAAGGGCCAGGTCGTAACAGGTAACAGACTAGGCCACCACATTGGCTATCCGACAGCCAATGTGCAGATCACAGACCAAAAAAAGCTTCTTCCCAGAGACGGGATCTTTGCTGCCACAGCAACACTGGGAGGCGTAGAGTATAAGGGCATGCTCTACATAGGCCTCCGTCCATCCATCGAATCAGCCTCTGAACGCCGGGTCGAAATCCACTTGTTCGATTTTGATCGCCAGATCTATGACCAGGATATCACAGTTGAGATCTATAAATTTATCCGGGGAGACCGTAAGTTTCCGAGCATGGAAGGTTTGAAGTCTGCCATGGCGGAAGATGAGATAACGGTCAGGAAATATTTCAGGGGTTCTACTTCTGCCCAGGCGGATGTGGCAACTGTGATCCTCAATTACAATGGCAAGAATTTCCTCGAACGCTTTCTACCCTTTTTCAGGTCCAGCCGTTTTCCAAACGAGAAAATCTATGTTGCTGACAATGCTTCTACAGATGGCTCTGCCAAGTGGCTGAAGTCAACTTACCCGGATATTGAATGCATCAGCTTAAGTAAGAATGTCGGATACGCCGGTGGGTATAACGAAGCTTTAAGCCGGATAAACGCTAAATATTACGCACTAGTCAATAGTGATATTGAAATCACCTCACAATGGTTACAGCCCATCATCGAGATGATGGAAAAAGATCCTACCATTGCTGCGGTGCAACCGAAAATATTGGCTGATGCTAAAAGAGGCTATTTTGAGTATGCAGGTGCTGCGGGAGGTTTGATGGATTCCCTGGGTTATCCATTTTGCCGCGGCCGTATCTTACAAAACATTGAGCGGGATACTGGCCAATATGAATCAGCCCTCCCCATCTTTTGGGCTTCCGGTGCTGCTTTGGTTATCCGGAGTGATGCCTTCCATGAAATGGGCGGATTCGACGCTGATTACTTTGCACACCAGGAAGAAATTGACCTCGCCTGGAGACTCCTGCTCAGGAATTATAAAATCATGTCGTGTCCTCAGTCAGTCGTCTACCACGTTGGAGGTGGCACTTTGAGTTATAGTAGTCCCGAAAAGATATATCTTAATTTCAGGAACAACCTGATCACCCTATTTAAATATTTGCCGAAGCCGGACTTTATCCCTGTCGTTTCGCTGAGGTGGCTCTTTGATGGTTTTGCCGGCTTGCGTTTTCTGGCTAAAGGCCAGTTTGCTAATGCGTTCGCCATCGTCAGGGCACACTATTACATTTACGGCCATATCAGGAGCATATTACAGAAAAGAAAAGACCTCGGTGAGCAATTCACGAGGCAACCGCTTGCAAAACTACCCGGTGTATATCAGGGTAGCATCATTATGGATTACTATCTTCGTTGGAAGCGTAAATTCAGTGATCTCTTCCCTTCATGAAAAACCGGCCCACGGTCCTCTTCCAGAATGACACCGTCCTCGCATTGGATAAACCTGCAGGTTTGCTCAGTGTGCCTGACCGGTATAAGGAAGATAAACCCTCCCTGGCGCAGTTAGTCCTCGCATCCTATCCTGCCGCAAGACCTTTGCACAGACTCGATTTTGAAACAAGTGGAATAGTACTCTTTAGTCTCCATCCGGAGGCTTTTGGTTGGTACAGTGACCAGTTTGAACACAGGACGATATCTAAAAAATACATGGCTATTGCAGAGGGCAGGTGCATGGAGCCTGGAGGCTTCATAGATGCTCCCCTCTT
>DATHZY010000517.1:0-3809 GCA_035458325.1 Saprospiraceae bacterium
GGTAAATAAGAATCCGAAATAAACGACTGGTATCACCAGGAGCAGGATCCCTACAAGATCAGACACACTGACGACGGTCAGCGGCATAATGCCTGTAAAGTGTACTGCCAACAATACAATGACTGCCAGCAAAGCACCTAGCATCCCTGTGCGTAATGCTTTTTGTTGTTTTTCATGTTCACCAGGCACACCGCTTCTGACGAGTTTGCCTGCATCCCCGAGGTGCTTACCACCGATCTTGTATTGAATCAAACCGAGGACCATACCGATAGCAACTACCAGGAAGCCTGTGCGCCAGTTGACGTTCTGACCGAAATAGCCGGCGATCAATGGGGCTAAGAAAGCGCCCAGGTTGATACCCATATAGAAGATCGAGAAAGCAGAATCACGACGGACGTCTCCCTGGCCATAGAGAGAACCTACCATGGTACTCACGTTTGGCTTGAGGAGACCTGTTCCGATAGCGATCAGCCCAAGTCCGGTATAGAAACTGGGAAGGCCAAAGGGTGCGGCGAGCATGAGGTTACCGAGGGCGATGATACATCCACCATAGAAGACGGCGTTTCGGGCACCGATAAACTTGTCAGCGATCCAGCCTCCGGGGAGGTTGGTCATATAGACGACAGCGGTGTATAAACCGTACAAGGCACCGGCTTCCATGACGGTCAGTCCCAGACCCGGATTTTCGCCAACAACAGCAGCGGTCATGTATAGAATCAACATCGCTCTGCCCCCGTAATAGGAGAACCTTTCCCACATTTCGGTAAAAAAGAGGGTAGCCAAACCTGGGGGATGCCCAAAGAAACTCTTCATATAATGCTATTTAAGGAGTGATTTATTCTGCCCTGAGCTTTCAAGGCGGGGCAAAATAATGAAAAGTTTGAGTTTTGCTTCCTGCCACAAACACTGTCTTGCGCTGGATCTAAAAAAAAGCCGTGTGATGTGACCCGTTTCCATCCTGGCCTACACAGAGGGATTTATCCCTCCGGTGGTGTTGATCCCCGATTCACCTCAACCAAACTCCCTCCGCCTATTCTATGATCAGTTTAATGGACTCACCTGTGGCCAGCATTCTAAGGATATAAATCCCGGAAGGGAGAAAAGAAACATCGATTTGCCGGGATACTTCCCTGATATCAAAATGTTTAAGTAAATGACCTTGGATTGAGAAAATCCGTACTTCAGTTTCAATATCCGAAAGTATCTGAACCTTTCCTGTTGTAGGATTGGGGTAAACAAGTGTGTTGGTCTGTGTCGGTTCGCTGCTGCCTACTATACCTTCCTTATAAACTACGAGTGGTTCGGATCCGATGTGCAGATTATTTCCTTCAGCATCTATAGCTATTAAATTCCTTAATCTGATGATGGTGCTATCCGGGACGTCATCCGGGCTTAATTCCGGCCGAAGGTTAAACCCGAGGCCAACCCATTCCCTTTGAAAACGGAAGTCATCTGGAATGATAATAGGTTGATGGTCGGTTTGAACAAAGGCAAATTCCGTAGTAAATTGGACTCCAATCTCATCCTCCACATAACCTTCGTCCAAGAGACCTAAGAAATTGGAATCTGAAGGAAAGCTGGTGAGCATTCGTTCAAAGGTAAAGAGGCTGGTATCATATTCAATTTCATAGGCCAGGCCTAGTACATTTGGGATCTCCTGCCCGGCACGTACATTAAAATTACGAATGGATCCACTTGCACTGATGGGACCTGATATGAGATATACATGTGGTCCGGCGGGGTAAAGATGCTGTTGCTCGTACAGCGGATTTGTCAAAGAATAATGTTGAATATTTGTTTCCAGATCAAGGATATCCACAAGGCCATCGCCATTACCATCTGCATACTTCGCATTATGCCCACCGGGCAGATTTAAGGACCAGGGATCTGCATGATACCCATCCCAGTCAAAAAGACCGTTACGACTGCTCCCTTGCTGATCTAATGCTACACCCCATGCCAATAAATCGAAGTGATCGGATTTCCCATCATGATTAAAGTCTCCGGGCCACACACAATCTGTGGCTTCACAATCCTCGAACGGGATACATGCTAAATTCCCATCTGCATACCCGGAACGTATAGCATCCACCTGGCTATGCATCAGGGATATCATGTCAAGATGTTGAAAACTTGAATCCTGATGATATATATAGGCACCATCAATCCTCACTGTTTCATAGGGATCAAGCTGGCCCAAGGAAATAGATGAAAGCGTTCTTTTATCACCGGGCTGCACATTTTCATTCAACTGGGACCACTGGGCTGTATCGCGTGGATCGCCGCTAAATAAAAACTTTGTCGTTGGGTAAAGACTTCCCGGGTTGTAACCCTTGTCAAAAACCGTAATGGGCAGACCATCGGGCCAAAGTCCTTTAAGTGCATTATAGTAACCCTGAACCGAGGTCGTATCGTGAATTCTGCCATCTGTAAAACTATACATAGGGTGTGAGAGATAGGTAAAACTCTGGACCGGCGGTACAGCACCATAAATCGGTGATGCATTTGTGCAATCATTGCCGGCATCTCCATCAATTACATCTGAATTATAGACAAACTCTGTATGGCGCGTGGTATCACAACCAATATAATCATCATAGGCACATCCGAGATCATAGTCAGTCCACATTCCAAAAAGCATGCTATCTAATGGCAAATCATGCTGATTGATGATTTTATATGAATTGAATAAAGCATTATTTAAAACAGGATTGTCTGTGCAATTGAATCCATACACGGTGAGTTGGATTTCAACACCTAATGGATCACCCATTGACGACGTATGGGATCCCTGATCATTAAACACCATCCACATCATTACTTCGGGCAAATACGGTTCGCCGTTTAAATAAATACAAGGGTACTCGCCCGCATGAGGTTCATAAAGGCCATTTTGGTTTTTGTCATAAAAGTCTGCCCATCCACCCTGATGGGAGAGAGGCAAGGAAAAGGAATTGACATCTTTGAAATAAATATTCCCTTCCGCAGGCCAGCCAAAAATAGAAGCGAGGGTATCATCTATGATGCCATCACTTTCATAATCTGTAATGTGCCTGGTAATGTCTGTTCTTTTGACTGACCAGGTTCGGTTGAAATGCAGGCAGGCTGAATCCAATGGGGTTGCATTCCCCAGCAACGGACCAACCTGATAGTCATATGCATTCTCTGAGACATAATCCTGGGCAGCGATTTTTAATTGCCCGTCCCTGTATGCTCCGATCCATGCATTGGCAGCAAAAATGGTGGAAGGAGCAGATTGAGATGTATAGGGTACTTTAAAAAAGCCATCCTCTCCATAGAATTTATAACCATGTGGGTATAAGCTAGCGCCTATCCTGTTTGGGTGAATAACGACAATATTTTCCAGTCCGGTGCACGTGTCCTGGGCCTTAAGAAAGCCAGGAAGAAAAATCAAAAAGTAGATTAGGTTTTTCATGATTTAATTTTTTTATTGAACGACAAGTTTTACAATTCTTTGCGTCTGTGCAAACCGGAGAAAATACAATCCTGGTACAAGATCAGTAATGTTCACCGGAAAAATCAGCTCACTGGAGGATATAGTTCTCACCTTTTTTCCTTGCACATTTAGCACCTCTACATCCGACGCTAGCTCCGAAACGATCATTACCTCATCATGGCAGGGATTTGGGAAAACCCTGATCTCATTTATTTCCGGATCGTCAACTGCTGTAGTGAATGGATTGTATACGATATACGGAACAGAACCAAAATCCAAGTCATCTCCATCCTTATTAATGGCCACCAGGTTCTTGAGCCGAAATTCAAAATGATCCGGGAGATATTGCAGT
>DATHZY010000518.1:0-3476 GCA_035458325.1 Saprospiraceae bacterium
CCCCTACCCCTCTCTTAACGAAGAGTCTTTCATACGAAAATGATATTGCAAAAGAGAGGGGAGTTGTAAGTTGTGAGTGAGTAGGAATTGTGAGGCGTGAGTCGTGAAACGTGAGGCGTGAGAGAGCAGTTAAAAGTGAGCTTGCGAACGACCACATCCACAAGGATAAATACTTTGGAAGCTGGTAGCTGGAAGCTATTTACATACTTCTGAAAGCTGATAGCTGATAGCTGACAGCTTTAAAACTTAATCTTCGCCCAGACAGATCCTGCGATGAGGGTGAAAATCATAAAGCCCATGCCCATCATATAGGCGGTACCAACTCCGGGGCCTTGTTCGCTGTGGGCGAGGAGGCTGCGGTTGAGGACGATGTGGCCGCCGATGATACCGACGATCCAGATACGCAGGAGCAACCAGTCTCTGGTGACACCTGGCACATAATAAAAAAGAAAGGTTAGCGGGATCAGGACTAATGGAATAATATAAGCTGTGGAGACCCAGAATTCATCCATCGATTTGATCGGTGAAGAAGTGACCTTTACAATGATCAATACGACCAGATAAAAAAAGCACCAGAGAAGTTCCGGGCCGATGAGTAGTTGAGATAGCTTATTCATTACATGAATTTTATGCAGGACCTTGCTGAATCAGGATTTCGTTTTCTCCAATAAAATAAATACAACCAGCGGCCTGATCGCGAATGACTCTTTTAGCTATAAACTCAAGGATGACCTGGCGCTCTGGTAGAGGTATCCTGGTCTCTGCCTCCCATCTCTCCGGAGAAGGTATGGTGATGATAGCTACTGTATCACCTCCACCAAATTCATAATAAAAACGAGCGGTGAGATCATTGCGATAAAAAATCACATAACCTGATCTTCCTTCATTTTCATAGCCGACATGAGCGATATGATTTTCATCCAGTTTATCAAAACCGAGTTTGAACCATACATCGGCTAAAATCTTTGCCGGCAGATGGAGGATACGCTTTAACATATCGGATGGAATTTCTGCAACAATGAGCTTTTCAATAGTCTCCGTCCATACTTCATGCCTGATCTGCTCCAGATTGGCCTTTCGTCTTTCTTCAATCCTGGCTTCCGCAGTTTTGTCGGCCTCATTTAGAATACGGTTGTATTCATCTCTAGCGGCGATCTGCAGGTCAATGGCTTTTTCCTGCTCCAGTTTAAGATTTGCATTGACCTGATCTATGTTGGCCAACGCTTCCTCCATGGTCTTGCGAAAAACATCTGCGGCCCCGCTGTAGTCTGGTGATTCAGGCATAGGTTTTTAAACAGGATGGTTTAATCGATTTGATATTGGACCTTAATTCCATTTTGGTTTCCCGATGATGGCCACCAGAAAATAAATCAGCATCAACACACCGGGTACCGCTGCCAGCGCTAAAAGGCCTTTGGCCATGCCGAGGCGGTCATGGTCCTTGAGCCAATCGGAACCCCATAATACGCCTGCCACCGCCAGGAGGATGATTAGCCATAAAGCAAAATTTCGCTTTGTGATCGAACCGTCCTTTAAGCCCACAAAGAAGAAATAGACGGGCACAACAGACATGATCGCTGTGAAAATCCAGAGAATCCAGTAGAAAGTCATATACTCAGATTGAGGGATGCTAAAATGGTCCTGACCAGGTGATAATCTGTGAGACCTGGTATCAGAATGAAGTTAAAGATACTATCCAAAGTCAAATCGGGTGAGCACCGCGCTTAATTCCATCTGACGTCGCCAAAGATAGCCACTGCCATGAAGATAATCGCGAGAACAGAGGGGATGGCCGCGATGACCAGCACCACTTTAGCGGCTGTAACCTGGTTTTTTGTCTTAAGCCAATACGTACCGCCCAGGATCAAGCCAACCACAGCCAGGAGGATCATCCAGATACCCATATTATCAGCACTGACCGTGCCATCAGATAACCCGAGGAAGAAGAAGTAGATTGGTACCAGGCTCATGAGGGCATTAAAAATCCAGAGCATCCAGAAGGAGATCATCGTTGGTATGATTAAGTGGTGATTAAAGGTAGGAATAACCAGAGAATACTGAATAACGAGCAAGGAATATCGAAGGACGAAGTAAAATAGCTGGATTTCTTTTGTCCCGGGCGTATTGCATCCAACCTCGACAAAAGAAACTGGAAAATTGGGGGCGGATGCAATATGCTCCCTACAAATTGAATCTTCTGCGGCCGGAGGTAAAGACGAAGGCGAGAAAGATAGCGACACACATCAGCACTGCGAACTTTGCGACGAGGTCGCCCCACTTTGTATAAAAAGTAATCCTGGTTTCAGGAATGACTTCTCCCTGGATGGCGATGGTTTCACCATACTTAGTAGGCTGGATGATCCGGCCGCGGATATCAATGAAACAAGAGACCCCTGTATTGGCACTTCGCGCAATCGGTCGGCGATGCTCGATGGCTCGAAGCGTACCAAGCTTGAGATGCTGTAGATGTCCGGGTGTCAGATCCCACCATCCATCATTGGTAACGATAAACAATGCGGTCGCTCCTTTGCGAACATAGCCACCAACAAAGTCACCATAGATAGATTCGTAACAAATAATCGGCGCGACATTTAATGGTCCTCCGGTAAAGACTGCGCGTTCAGCTTGTTTTGTATGGCCTTCATAACTGCCCCCTAACTTATCAACAATAGGTTCGAGGAAAAACAGAAACTCCTTAAACGGAAACATCTCCGGCCCGGGCACCAGCTTGGATTTGAAATACACCTGATAGTCCTGCTCACCTGATGTAAGTTGTATCGCTGAATTTTGAATATCCCAAAAGGTAGTGTCCCCACGACTGCCGACATGTGTACGGTAGGTGATATCTTTTAATTGATCTTTCTCTAATACCCTGAAAGAGGAGATGCCCGTAACTAGTCGTAGATCAGGGAATGAATCAATGACACTCTGAAATAAATTGATGACCGGGTTTTCGCGAAAGGTATTGAGCCGGATGCTTTCAAAACTGGTTTCCGGAAACACCAGATAGCGTGTGGTGCTATCGATGTGATCAAAAGATAATTTCATAAAACGCATCGACTGTTCGCGCTGGGGAATATCAAACTTTTCGTAGTGGGGCTCGAAATTCGGTTGAACCACCGTGACTGGAACAGGCTTCGCACTCCCCTCTTTGATCGTATTCCATATCCAAAGCGAAAAAATCGTAGGAATCAACACCAGAGAGGCGTAAATAATGACATGTTTTGCTTTTCGATCACTCCATCCGGCGTAGATTTTATATCCGGTGTAATTGACCAACAAGACCCAAAGCGAACCACCGAAGGCGCCTATGTATTCATACCATTGTATAGCCCAGGGATATTGGGAGAGTGCATTTCCATGCGCGAGCCATGGCCAGGAAATATCCCAGAAATGGTGGACGTATTCGAAAGAAATCCAAAACGAGATAAAGACGAAAATGGACCAGACTGGTTTGAATTGATGCCTCACCACAT
>DATHZY010000519.1:0-4852 GCA_035458325.1 Saprospiraceae bacterium
TATGTAGGGGTTCAAGATCTTGAACCCCTACATATTAAACCCCTGCCTGTGGGTGTATTAAATGGTAGCTATTAAACTACGCAAGGCCAACCAGGTCTAAGGACATTATACACCCTATCTTTGCCGGATCAACTGAAAGGTAAAACAGTGGACAATTGACAAGTACAAGCCTGCTGAGCTACTTCGTTATTTTTTCCAACTGGCAGAAAGGAGATGAACAACCAAATCACTAAACACCAGGGAAACCGGACGTAAAGCCCTCATGGAGGAAACAAAACACTGGGAAAACCTAAAGTCCGGGGACATACAGGCCCTGCAGGAGTTGTACAACCTCCACATCGGTGGGTTGTACAAGTATGGTTTAGTGTTGTGCCACGATGAGGACAAGGTCAAGGACGCGATCCACGATATGTTCCTTTCCTTCTGGAATAACCGAAGCGGGCTGTCGGTACCTGCTTCCGGGAAGGCCTATCTGATGGTTTCCCTGCGACGCAGGATCTTTGATAAAGGCCCCAGGAGCAATCTGGAGACGATCGCCCTGGAGGACGGACATCTGGATGACCGCATCACGACTGATCACGAAGTACAATGGATGCTATCGGAAGAAGAAGAGGAACGGCACCATAAAATGGAACACGCCATGGCCAGGATCAGCGATCGCCAGCGGGAAATCATCCACATGAAGTATTTTCAGCAGATGGAATATGAGGAAATAGCCCGTATCATGGACCTCAACTACCAGTCAGCCAGAAACCTGGTCACCAGGGCTCTCGCGGCCTTACGGAAGGAAATGATAACGATTGCCATCTTTTTAATGTTATGGCTATGAGTACAAAAGCAAGTCCAGGGGCTCTTTATGGCAAAGGCGCTCCTGACCATGTGGGAGAAGGGATAAAACGAAAGAAGACCGGCTTGCTATCAACGACAACTAAAAGCAGAAAGAAAGAGAAATGATAAAAAGCAAAAACCTGGTTGCCATCCTTTTAACAGCCACCATACTGTTCACCGGATCCTGTGTCAAGGACGAAGAGCCTCAGTATCTTATCGATGTGCCGCTTCAGGAGTATTTTGACCGGTTTGCTGCCGAGGCAGCCCTTCGGAATGTAGTCATTGATTATGAAGAAATGATGATTTCCGGAGACATCCGTGTCATCACCACACCGAATGTGATCGGGCAGTGCGGCCACACCGAGGAAGAACCCAATATCGTCATCATCGACAAGTTTTACTGGGATGACGCCGATGAGCTCGAACGTGAATTCCTCGTGTTTCATGAACTGGGACATTGTGCGCTCAAGAGAGGACATATCGACGATTCCGATCCGCAGGGAAACTGTGTGAGCATGATGACCAGCGGGACCGGGCTATGCAATATCAATTACACAACAGCAACAAGAGAACAATTGCTGGATGAACTATTTACTTTTTAAGTGTAACCCATAATGAACGAACATTTCACATCCTTTACTTCCATAACCCTTGCCGGTGAAGATTCCTTCATCCGGTGGGTACGCCATGGAGAGGGTGATGCGGAATGGAGGAATTGGATGGCCCGTCATGGAGAAAAACAAGGGACTGTTGAAGAAGCACGCCAGATAGTATTGTCACTCACCGGATCTGTTAAGGATGATTTGCCCCCTGCAGCTAAAACTGAATTGTGGAATAGAATACACGACAGCATCCAGTCCGGTACACAACAACGCCCAAGTAACAGCCTGAGGCCACTATGGACCTGGGGCCTGGCAGCCGCTGCTACCCTTGCGCTCTTTGTGTGGATCAGTAACCTGACAGCCCCGGAAAAAGCAATGGCTAAAGCCGGGGAAAAGAAAGAGGTTCTATTGCCTGAAGAAAGTGCAGTAACACTCAATGCGGAGTCTTCGATCACTTACCGTGATAAAAGCTTTAGCCAGGATCGAAACCTGTATCTCCAGGGAGAAGCTTTTTTCAACGTACAGAAGGGCAGCACCTTTACAGTACAAACCGATTACGGAACCGTGACAGTGCTAGGTACGAGTTTTAATGTGATAGCCAGAGATGGCCGCTTTGAAGTCGCATGTTATACTGGAAAAGTTAAGGTAGAATCCTCACCAAAAGATCAACAGATCATCACAGCCGGAGAAATCGCCATCAGGAATAAATCGGAAAAGAATCTCAACCGCTCAACGTTTGATGTGATCGCTCCAACACCGGAATGGCTGGAAGGTAAATTCAGTTATAAAAACCAGCCATTGGCAGAGGTCATCCGTGAACTCGAACGACAATATGATATCAACGTCAAACTCGAACCCGGACTCGAAGAGTTGAAGTACACGGGTTTGTTTGAATCCGGAGACCTTGATACAGCCCTATACCTGATCACCTGGCCACTACATCTCAAATCATCCACTAAAGGAAAGACAGTTACTATATCGCGATAATCCTCTATGCATCTATTCCGCGCCGGAATTGTATTACTGCTCCTTACCGGACCGCATTTTTCCTTTGGGCAGAGTGCAGGGTTTGATTCGTTTATCGACCGGATAGCAAGTCAGTATAAAGTAGATGTAGCGATTGCTCCCGAACTGGTGCCCACTCTCGACTCCATCCGAAATGTTGGTTCAGAGATAGCTTCCATACAGGAATTGTTGTACCGCCTGCTCAACCACTCCGGGATCACCTACCAGATTGTCGATGGTAACAAACTGATGTTGCGCCGTGAGGATCCCCTGGATGAAAACCAGATGCTCGCGGTATTGGTCGGTACCATCACGGATGCAAATACCGGAGAACCCTTGCCTTACGCAACAGTCGTGGCAGACAAATCAAAAGCGGGATGTAACACCGATGAAAACGGACACTTTATTCTACCCTTGCGAGATACTTCCGGAAATGTCACCATGAGTTATCTGGGATTCAAGCCCAAAACTATGTCAGTACACAAAGCCCTTCAGGGAAGTATAGATGTAAAACTTGAAATCAGCGAAGTTCCATTGAAGGAAGTCCTCGTCATTGTGCCCTATCAACTCTTTGGACAGGATTATAATGAGCAATCCACGGACCTGGATGGATACCAGTTTATTTCGGAGACACAACTCCTGACCTGGAATGCGGAACGATTGTTAACCAACCTGACAACCTATACACACTTTTCTTCCGACAGAGGCATTCGCATCCGTGGAACAGATGCGGGTAATTCACTCATTATCATGGACGAGATACCGGTCTATGATCCATACCATTTTTACAATATTTTCAGTCCGTTCAACGGCCAGTACTTTTCATCTGTTGATGTGTATAAAAATAACCTACCGATTGAATACGGCGGACGCATCGATGGTATGATCCAGGCTCAATCCAAAAGAGAGACTCCAAAATCAAAGCTTATCCTGGATACAGATTTGTTGCAAACCGCGCTGACCACCGAGTTGAAACTTGCACCCGATATCTATTTGCTTGCCGGAGGGAGACTATCTCATACGGGTATATTGAACGAAGCACTGAGTGACAGTACCACGAGCAATTTCAGACTCCCTGGAAAATATAATGGTGAAAATGAATGGACTACCACCCAGTCTCCAACATCAGATTTTTATGATATCAATCTGGGACTGGTCGTCAAACCGGGAAAAGAAAGCGCACTCAGTTTTAATTTTTTTGAAAGCCGGGATCAGGTTGACAACACCACCAATACGAATTTCGAAATCGAAGCACTGCACCATGAGCTGATTGCAGTGAAGCAAACATTTTCAAGTACAGATATCTGGAAAAACAGAGGATTCTCAGCAGGATTGGAGACCCCGTTAGGTATCCAATCGTCTATGCACATCAGCGCCTTTCATTCCATGTTTGATAAAGACGTCAACTATGCATCTGTCATTGAACAGGAGCGCTTTGGCGAAAACCAGATCAATGAGAACGCTGGTTTTCAGCAAAGCAACCTGGTATCAACTGGTGTGAAAGGTTTTGTTGAATTCAAAACTAATGCGCAGTCAACGATAACGGGTGGAATTGATTTTCAAGAACACCAAGTAGATTTCTCCGCAAAAGATAACAATGCGCCCTACCTCACACAGGTTCAGCAGGAAATAGAAGCCAGTACGTTTGGGGAGATTTCAGGGAGCGTATCGCATAATCTAAACTGGGCACTTGGCAGCAGATTTACCTACCTGAAGAGTACGGGAAATGTCTATGCATTACCCAACCTTCGTCTCCATTACATCATCAATGACCAGTATAGCCTGAGAGCTTCTTATTCAAAGAACCTGCAAACCGTCAGGACATTAACTGTAGAGGACCGATTTGGAAGAGAGTTAACATACCTGGTGCTGACAGATCCGGGAGATGACTTACCTGTGTTGAAATCCGATAAGTATATGGTTGGTGGCGGGTACAGTGCGGCATTCCTGAGTTTTGATGCTGAGGTGTATTATAAGAAGTCGGATGGCCTGGCACGTGTCAGACCGCTCAATCCGGATCCATCTCATGGCAACCAGGGATCAGATGATTTCTACAGATTGTTTACCGGTGATGGTCGCACGTATGGGCTTGATCTGACCCTCTTATATAAAAAGAAAAAAGTGGAAGCCTCTGTATTGTATACGCTCAGCAAGATAGAAGAGCGCTATGCGATGTTATTTAACGGATCCTATTTTGCTCCACAGGACGACAGAAGACACCAGGTGAAAGCTTCAGGCACCTATTCATTCGGTAAATTCAGGGCATCCACATTGGTAACCTACAAGAGCAAGGCACCCTACCTGAGCCTGGTTCGCCTCGATGGACGGAATGGAATTGGCATGGAGGATTTTGATGCCGTGCAACGCTATCTACCAGCGTATTTCAGTCTTGACCTGGGATTGGATTTTTCTTTCCT
>DATHZY010000520.1:0-5891 GCA_035458325.1 Saprospiraceae bacterium
CTTATAACCCTCATATAATCCACCATCGCCGTATTGACATCCACATTCATATTGTTATTCCAATCCTCAAAAGTGAGGCGGATGATATTCTCCCCTGCCTTTAGTTTCACTTTCCGGCTGTTTGAAAATCCCCAGTCTGACCATTCATCCTGTCCACGCTGCGGAAATATCAGGACACCTGCATACACATCATTCACTGTCAGGCTGCGAACAGCACACTTGTTGTCTGTATTCCATGGACCACTGCCGTTTGAATACCGCGCATCGATATAGTACTCTCCTGCTTCCGCTATGTTGACTTTGCATTCAATGATCCTGTTGGATGCTTGTGAAATTTCTACAAATCCTAAGCCGGAATAATTGGTGTATGGCAATCGGGAAGCAGGCACTATGTTTTCAAACTCAACAATCGTTTCCGATGGAGTAAAAGCGACAGGTTCACTGGTAAAAGATTCATATTCCATTTCATCAACTGCACTGACCTTGTATTCTGCATAAGGTCCGGCTGGAACAGTGTATGCAGTAGTGGTTGTATGTTCAAGGAATTTTCCATTCCTGTAAATGTGATAAGCCTTTGCCTTTTCAATTGCTCCCCACTTCAATTGCATGCTGTCTTTCTCTACCCGCGGTGCTACCAGGGTGAAATGGTTTGCCACTTTATGGATGCCCTTTTGCTGCATTGGAGTTTTGGGGGTGGTGAGTTCAATTTCAATGGTATGGCTACCCGTCAGGCCAGCAGGCACGAATCCATCCTTGAGTTCACTTCCATCCATACTTATTTTTTGGACAACGTTTCCATGTCCTGTAATCGTGATATCCAGCGAAGCCTGCCTGTATTTGAAATTGGAAAGGGTTCTGGCACCACCATACACTTCCGGTACCACCGGTTGAAAATGCAGGCCATCTGTTTCGAACGACATGCCCATGAACACACGGTACACCATGGCGAGATTACCGGCCATGCTCCACAGCATCCGATCTGAATTGATTTCTGTGCCGAGGAAATCACCAGTCTGCGCAACCATGTTTTCATAGTTGGTCAGAAAAAAAGCGCCAGCACGATAGATACTCGCAAGTCCATGCACCAACACTTCTTCATTTCCGGTCTTTGCCGCGGCGAGATTCCAATAAGCTTGTACAAAAGGCCAGATAGCATTGTTGTGATATGGTGGTATGCCAGGGATCTGCGGATAGATGCATGTCACACCATACTCCGTCACCGGAGACCTGGAGATGATAGTAGCAGCCCTGTCTGCATCAGGTACGTCAAACAAAACAGCTAATGCTTCACCCAATGCTTCAAAGCGCGGTGATATGGTCAGGTGAGGGCGGCCGTATCTGTATTGTGCATAGTATCCTTTGTCTTCCAACCACAGATACTGATTGATACCTGCCTTGATGTCTTCCGCACGTTTGGTGTACGCATCATCAGATTCACCTTTGAGTGCAGCCATCTCGGCCATGATCTTGTTAGCACGATAATGGAGGACGTTTGTACCCAGGTTTTGAGATACTGCTATATCCATATTGGACATCCACTTGGGATACGTTTGTTCGCGCCAATCGAGGAAAGAAGACTCTCCTGCATATAAACCTGTCTCCGGATCATGCAGTGTCTTGTAGTCATCTTCCAGAGAATTCTTAATGATCGGGTAGATTTCGTCAAGCCATGCCTGTTCGCCGGTCACTTTGTAGATCTCCCATGCTGCAATGGCCCACACGACTCTGTCGGAAGAAACGGGCCATGCACCTCCGGAACCGGTGTCTTGCACAATGCGGCCACGGTTTACTTTCTTACGCAGGCTGATCTTCGCTACTTCGGGTTCGTGATAAGCGAAAGCCAGGATGATGCTGTAACTGATATCGCGTGTCCATACCCCACCCCATTTGGCACCGGTCCGAAAGGTACTGTCAGCTTCAATATTTTTAGTGGCTTCCTCCACAGAGAGATTAAATAAAGCATCCACGATCGGTTGGGCTGAAGTATACCTGGCACGATTCGAAATATCGGTAGACAATTGCCACTCCTTGTCCTGGATACCTTCTTCATTGTACGGATTAAACTTCACGGTAAGCATGTAAATACCCGGTTCATCTGTAGGTTGAAGTTTCAATCCTTTCTCATCCAGCCCAACGAAGTCCCAGGAGAGGGGCAATGAAGCGCCAGCAACATAAAACCCCTTGAAATCATTCTTTGCTACCCTGGATCCGTCATACGCTTCGAAATAACCCTTCTCTTCAAACTGCTTTAGCACCGATGACATGTCTACACGGAAAGTGTATTCATAATTGACCGGCAGATACGTAGATGGCATTTCCGGTAATGGTTGCGGAGGTTCACCAAACTTCACAACCGGTGATTCGTGTTCATCGCCGATCAGCACCCAATGATCGGAGCCGGGAGGCATTTCATTATCCTTTTCGTTGATGCTGATCTTAAACTTGATCAGTCGCGAGAAGGTAGAGCTGGCCGGGCTTCTGTAGTTGGATGTAATGTGTGTCGGCGAAAGAATGCGGGCGACATTATTTCCCTGGACGACGCTGTCTTTGTAGAGGGTAAATGATTCGGAGGTATAGAGAGCTGTTTCTTCTTTCATGGGAGTATTACATGCCAGACAGAAGGCGAAGGAGAAGGCTAAGGCGGAGGCTAAGGCAGAGGTAGAGGTGGAGGTGGAGGTGGAGGTAGAGGCGCAGGAGGGGGTGAGGTAAAAATTTCTCATAGGAAAACTTTTCTTCAATGGGAAGGTGAAGAATGGTAATTAAGGAAAGCCAGGTGTGATTTAATAAGGAAGCATTAACGCCATCCTTTTTCAAATGATCACTCTCTGGAAACAATACCGGTTACAAAATAATCGGTATCGCCACTCCATGGCAGGTGATTTCGTTTTTGTTCATACTGGACCGTGATATTCTTTCCTTCCAGTTCAAACATCTGTTTAGCCACGGCTTCATCCTTGACGGAGAAATAAAATTTTTCGGATGAAATCGTGGAGTTGCCGGTGCTGGTGAGGCTATTCATGATCAGCTCGCCTTCATACGTCTTAAACAAACTGCCCTTCTTCGAAAACTTTTGCAGGGTGCCGGCGCGATTGCCCTCGCTATAGGTGTTAATGTAATTCCAGTAGAACATAAAGGCCCCTATCATTACGATGATGACGCCAGTCCAGATTAATATCTTTTTCATCTTTTTCATAACCATGCCATTTAGAAGGCAAAATTATCATTAATTCCGTGGACTTTGGGTGAAATAATCGAAAGGTTTAAAACCACTCTTTGCTCCTGCATAACTCACCCCTGACCCCTCTCTTAAGAAATGATTTTACATACGAATGGGATAAGGCAAAAGAGAGGGGAGCGCTTAGATTTTTACCTTTAAGGAATAAGACAAAGTTGTGCCTATAGAAAAAACATAACACCCCTCTCTTTAGAAAAATCCTGTGCGTACTCCAGATCACTTGACAAAAAGAGAGGGGATGGGGGTGAGTTGTACGTAAAAGCAAAAGAGAGTGGCCGGGGGTGAGTTGTAAGCAAAAACAAAACTACATGCTAAATGCTAATACCTCCTCATCTTCAAACATGACGGACTTGGCACCGAAACTTCATGTTTCGTTTTCTTCAATAATCCGGTCTTCAAATTCCTTTTAAACACCACAATATTATTGGTCAGCATATTGGCCACCAACAAATACTTGCCGGTTGGATCAATGGTGAAATTCCTGGGATGGTCACCGAAGGTCTTTTGATGGCCGACTAATGTCAGCCTACCGGTTTGCTGATCAACCGCAAAGATGGCAATCGTGTTTTCATCTTCGCGGCGGTTGGAGGCGTAAAGAAAATTTCCATCTGGTGAAATGTGAATATCAGCACTCCAGTAAAAATCACCTGGCTTGCTGTAAGTAAAAATGTGTTGCAGTTCATCCAGTTTTCCTTCGTGATACGCATACGCTCTCACGGTCCCACTCAACTCTTCTATGCAGTAGGCAACCTTTTCATTTGGATGAAAGGTAAAATGTCGTGGACCACTGCCAGGCGCTGTCGTCTTTGTCAAGTGATTTGCGTTCATCAGGGGTTGCTTCCTGGTTTCATCAAACCGGCATACCCATATCTTATCTGATCCCAGATCAGGAAGAAAAACATAATCTCCATTTGGGGAAAATTCAGCAGCATGGATATGAGCCTTCTCCTGTCTTGAAGGGATGATACTGCTACCATCATAGGGTATCACCTGCGAGGCCGGTTGAAGGCTGCCGTTATCATTGATAACATATGCCGAGACGCTACCGCCGGAGTAGTTGGCATTGATGAGATATCGGTTGTTGGGATGCACGGAGACATACACCGGATTATCCCCTTCACTTGATTGACGGTTGATAAATGATAACTTGCCCTCAACGGCATTCACACTAAACGCCATGACACTACCCGTATCAGGAAGTTTGGTGTCTGCGCAGCTATACAGGAATTGTCCATCATGGGACAATGTCAGGTAGGAAGGATTGATGATATCATCGACGAAGCTTGTTTGCCTTAAGGCTCCTGATTTGACATCAAACGTATATACGTAGATGCCTGTATCCCGCATACCAGCGGTATAGGAGCCCACAAAAAGATAAGTTAGTGGTTTATCCTGGCTATAACCGATGGTCATGAGCATGGCTGAAAGGATTGCCAGGATCCATTTGTACTTCATAAAGCGGTTGATTTGCGACTAAAGGTAATCTTTCAAGTGGTATGGCCTCGCTACTGCCGTCCATTGAGATCCTCCACGATCGCTATCACTTCTTCTACGGTATACTCCTTCTTGCTGCCCTTGAAATTATCCTTTCCCACAAGCCATTTCAAGGTGTCTTTCGTGAGAAAATCAATTGGGGCATTATTCGCCTTGTAAGGCAACACGATCGACAAATCCTTTGTGTCAACAAGGAATATCCGCTTCATCTCCCCAGCTGCATTGAAATACTTTGCATCGCTGGTGATCCGGCTCTCGGGGTTATATACTTTCAAAGGGCTGCCGGAATAGTGCTCCGCTATATCGACGCTTTCCATGAACGAAGAATCCATCACTGCCATGCAAAATCTCCCCTTGAGATCCAATTGCACAAATACATTAGGTGCATTTGCATTGTTTGAATACTTGAGGTTGACATACGTCTTGTTCTGATAATGCACCGCCCATGCCTTGGCGGCATCTGACTTTTTACGTGTCACCGGATCAAGGAAACTCTTTACATAGAGAAAGTCATCGCCCATCTCAATGACTTCAAGGATAATCTGATCAGCACTCAGCTTGTCCTCCATATAATCACCCGTAGAAAAATAATATTTGACGGAAATCTCCTTTGGCTGGGCCTGGCCAGGTGCAATGACATAGAGAAATAAAAAGACAAGCAGGTATACGCTTCTCATAAAAGCCAATTTTTACGAATTAACGATCTGGTCATAAAAATATTGGCTTTTAGGTGTGTTTCATACTCCACACTAAAAGATGAAGGACGATGTCGCTCAGGGCTGCTGCAGTAGCACCCCATCTTCCAACTCCTCCACGACTGCGGGATCTCCCCGCTGCACAAAATACATCTGCATCTCTCCTTTCCCCTTGACCACCACCCTGGTGCGTCGTTCAAATTGAAACTCCGGATCCTCCCTGATGATCTTGTAGGTTTCTTCCGAGATATTCACACGTCCAGGTGCGCCATTGGTTTCCATGCGATTTGCGGTATTGACAGTATCGCCCCATACATCGTACTGGAATTTCTTGACCCCGATGATACCTGCCACTACCGGTCCGGTATGGATACCTACCCGCATTTCAAATACCCGAAGTCCGGCAGCCTTGCGTTCCTGACTCCGCTTGCGCATGTATTCCTGCATATCAAGCCCCGCCAGGACCG
>DATHZY010000521.1:0-7739 GCA_035458325.1 Saprospiraceae bacterium
CCTTCAACCGTTCCGCCATTCTGCCGTTCCGCCTTACCACCTATCCCCCTAAGCCTTAGCCTTCGCCTCAGCCTTCGCCTCAGCCTTCTCCTTTTCTGATAAACTTTTACCTTTAGCCCATGATCCAAGTATTCGTCACCGGAGGCACTTTCGACAAACAGTATAATTACATCACCGGCCAGCTATATTTTGAAGGCACCCACCTCAAGGAAATGTTTGAGCGGGGCCGTTGTTCGCTGGACATTGATGTCAAAACCCTGATGATGGTGGATAGCCTGGAAATGACGGAAGAGGACAGGGGCATCATCGTCCATAATTGTGTCAGGGCAAAACTTGATAAGATCCTCATCACCCACGGTACAGACCGGATGGTAGAAACGGCAAAGGAACTCGCGGCGGCGAATATTGACAAGACGATCGTGCTGACCGGGGCAATGATTCCATATGCTTTCGGGACCTCCTCCGATGGTTTTTTCAACCTCGGGAGCGCCCTCGCTTTCGTACAGGTAATGCCTCCAGGGGTCTACGTAGCGATGAACGGACGCTGTTTTACCTGGGATAAAGTCAGGAAAAACAGGAGCACAGGGCTGTTTGAAGCCATCTAAACCATAGATTTCAGTATCTTTTCAGGCATTTCTCACCATATCTTATTGTCCAATAAGGATATAAGCTCTCATATATTAAAATATCATTATATCTTTATCCTTGTTATTTAACTATTCTGTTATGAAACTGTCACATCTGCACAAGCTTTTAGGTATAGGGATGCTCCTCGCATGGAGCCTTAGTTTATCCGCTCAGAAACTTCCGGTAGGCGTGAGTTTCAAGAGACTTTTCCTGGACTACCAGACACTCAACGGCGGAGACTTTGGCGCTTTCAAGGATTACAGAGATGGTTTAGAATTTGGCTTCCATGCCCCGCTGTCAAAACACTTTATGCTCAATATCCCGGTCAAAATCGGTCTCAGCAATAAAACAGAGGAGCTCACAAATACTTCGATCATCGGACTGGATTTGCAGATGCACTATTATCCGTTGAACAATCCAAATATTTTCAGTCCATACCTGCTTGCAGGTGCTGGTGGGGTCTATCAGGGTATGGATAGTTTCAATGTACAAACTCCTGTGGGCATCGGTCTCGATGTCAAGATTGCTAAGAATGCTTATTTCAATGTCCAGTCTGAATACAGATGGAGTAATGCCGAAAACAATTCCAATTTTAATCACGGCATTGGTTTCAAATACTTTTTTGGAAGGAAGGAAATTGATACGGTTGCAGTGATACCTGTCATCGAATTGCCCGATGTTGATACCGATATGGATGGCATCTTTGATAAGGAAGATATTTGTCCGACAGTCGCTGGACTGGAGGTATTCAGGGGATGCCCCGACTCAGATGGGGATGGCGTGGAAGACGCTCGTGATGATTGCCCGGTAATTGCTGGTCTGCTTGAATTTAACGGTTGCCCTGATTCAGATGGGGATGGTGTAAAGGATGGTGTTGATTTATGCCCCACCGTGCCAGGTGTCGCAGCTTTCAATGGTTGCCCTGATACAGATGGTGACGGTATTGAAGATGCCCTTGACAGATGCCCAACATTTGCAGGTATCGCCGCTTTCCAGGGATGTCCTGATACAGACATGGATGGTACTGAAGACAGCAAGGATAAATGCCCTAAAACATACGGACCTATCTCCAACGCAGGATGTCCTGTGATAGAAGCTGCCGACAAGGAAATATTGACATTCGCGATGAAGGCTGTACAGTTTCAGCTGGGAAAAGCAACACTGGTACCCGAAAGTTATGGTGTGCTCAACCAGATCGTGAATATCATGAATAAGTATCCTGATTATAAACTCAGCATCGACGGCCACACTGATAATACCGGTACCGCAGAAGTCAACAGGAAGCTGTCTGAAAACAGGGCTAAAGCCTGCTACGATTACCTGGCGAGTAAAGGTATCCCAACCAATCGTATGAGTTACCAGGGATTTGGGCCTACAAAACCGATAGCTGATAACAGCACCTATTCAGGCAGGACACTCAACCGGCGTGTTGAATTCAATCTGACACCAGGTTTGTAAGTTATCTTATGCCTTGCTGATCAAGCCATCGCTGGTATCTCCTTGCGTTTTCATTGTGGGCGGGTAGGGTAGTTGCAAACGCGTGGCCTGGACCATCCTCCGTGGGCCTGGCACAGAAATACAAATAATCATGCACCTCGCGGTCTAGTACAGCATTGATGGAAGGCAATCCGGGCATGAAGATCGGGCCCGGAGGCAAACCTAGATTGCGATACGTATTGTAAGGCGATACGACATCGAGATGACCATAGAGTATACGCCGTATTTCAAAATCCCCTAATGCAAACACAATCGTTGGGTCTGCCTGCAGGGGTATACTATCACGGATGCGATTGAGATATACCCCGGCCATCCTTGTCTTTTCAGGATTATGGTTGGTTTCTTTCTCAATGATGGAAGCCAGGGTGTAAACCTCTTCCGGAGTCAATCCGATAGCAGCTGCTTTCGCTTTTTTCTCTTCCGTCCAGAAACGGTCATATTCCTTGAGCATCCTTTTGCAGAAATCTTCTGGAGTTACTGTCCAATAGAATTCATAGGTGTTGGGAATAAATCGGGTAAGCCTTGTTTCAGGTTTAGTATCGGCAATGGAATCAAAATGCACATTCAGGTAGGTAGCCAATTCAATGGAATCAAATTCGAGGCGTGCTGCAACCCGTCCACACATCTGCTCTATGGTTCTGACATTCTGGATGGTCAGACTCAGCGGGGTTTGTTTGCCACCACGCAATAATGAAATTATAGTTTTATTACTCGCGGGTGCAGGTATCACATACCGGCCTTTTCTGATCGTGCCATCATAGTAGTTCATTTTGCCTGCCGTCCAGCGGAAATGATCCTCCTTGAGTATCTGTCCATTGGCTACGAGGCTGTCGATAACATCTTCCAGGACAGCGCCTGTTGGTATCAACAAGATGTTGTTTTCCAAGGCAGAAGGTGTATTCACACTAAATGCCTTATGGTAAAACTGGTACCCGTAAAAACCTGCCACACAAAGTAAAAGTAGACCGGCAAGGAGCAAAATTCGTTTCAAAGGAAAAGTTTTTGAAGGTCAGAATCGGATAGCAAATTAGTATTGTTCATTTTCATTGGGAAAATCACCTGACCTCACATCCTGCACATACTCACCGACTGCCTTGTGAATTTCATCATAGAGATTGAGATATCTCCTCAGGAATCTTGGATGGAAATCATGTGTCAGACCGAGCATGTCATGCACGACGAGCACCTGTCCATCGGTTCCGTTTCCGGCACCTATACCTATGGTCGGGATATCAAGGGACTTACTGACTTCTGTGGCCAACGCTGCTGGGATTTTTTCAAGGACCAGGGCAAAACATCCTAATTCCTGAAGAAACAGAGCATCGCTTTTCAATTTAATAGCTTCTTCCTCCTCTTTCGCCCGGACAACATAGGTGCCAAATTTATAGATGGATTGCGGCGTGAGTCCAAGGTGTCCCATGACCGGGACACCTGCTGACAATATTCGGGTAATCGATTCACCTATTTCGGCGCCTCCTTCTAGTTTTACGGCATGTGCACCGGATTCTTTCATGATTCTCACGGAGGATTCAAGTGCCAGTTTACTGTTGCCCTGGTAGCTGCCAAAGGGGAGGTCCACTACCACCAGCGCCTTGGAAACCGCCCTGACCACTGAGGAGGCATGATATATCATCTGGTCAAGGGTGATGGGTAAGGTTGTCTCATGCCCTGCCATGACATTGGAAGCACTGTCACCAACAAGGATTATGTCTATCCCAGCGTCATCGAGGATTTTAGCCATGGAATAGTCATACCCCGTGAGCATGGCTATCTTTTCCCCCGCCCCTTTCATCTCATGGATGATATGGGTGGTTATCCTTTTGGCTCTGCTATGGACTGACATACAATCGTATTTGTGGGAAGGTGAAAAATCAAATTCACACCAAAGATAAATGCAGGAACTTAAAGCGAGTGCTTTTGACCAAAGGCTTTCATTTCTTCCCTTTTCCGGCTGCAAGATGGTTTAAAACCCTATTTTTGCGCCATGAAATGGATGCTTGGACTGATTTTTACAGGGTTTCTCTTTACAGCCTGTGATAATGAACTGGTGGTAACTGACAAATGGAAGGACATTCCGATCGTCTGGGCCTTTCTTTCCAAAAGTGATACTGCCGTCTATATCCGTGTCGAGAAGGCATTCCTGGATCCAAATGTCTCTGCTGATAGTATCGCCCTCATCGCTGATTCTATCTACTATCCCAATGCCGTCGTTAAACTCAAGAGAATTGCCAGTGGACAGGAATACACCCTGACCAGGGTTGATGGTAACCTTGAAGGATACCCACGCGAAGAGGGAGCTTTTGCTGAAGCACCAAACTACCTGTACAAAATAAAAGGCAACATCATAAACTTTGTGGTCGGAGATGAATATCAGTTTATACTAAAGAGAAACGAACAATCCGACCTGGTCACGGCGGAGACGATTATCCTGCCTGCTCCGGTTTTACGAAACCCTTCCGCTGGCACTAGTTTGTTATTCAAATCAAATTCCGATTTTACCTTTTCCTGGACTGAAATTCCTGATGCAGGTATCTATGATCTGCAGATGCGCTTCAATTACAGGGAAAAGTCACCAGAAACGGGTAATCTGTTTGTTCCTTTATCTGTGGAATGGACTATTGCCCAGGGTATAGAAGATCCTGAAGGAACCGCTACGCCAGGGTATAAATGGAATGGGGGTGAATTCTATAATTCCGTCAGCGCAAATATTGATGTTGATCCGGATGCCACAAGAGTATTCGAAAGTATCGACATCATCGTATGGTGTGGGGGCAAAGAGTTACAAACCTACCAAACTATTACCCTCGCCAATACAGGTATTACGAGTACCCAGGAGATTCCTGAATATACCAACCTCTCAGAAGGGAAAGGAATCGTTACGTCCCGTAATTTTTCAGACAATATGGGTTTTGGACTGCACAACCAATCCCTGGATAGCCTCAAGAATGGCAGTGTTACGGGCGACCTCAATTTCCAGTAACCCTTTTCCTTAAGGGCTCAGTTAATTCCATTTTTTAAGCAATACTGCCTATTTGTCAGTCTGTGCTGGCTTGCCCTGTCATATCCTACAGTTTTATTCCCTTTTTGGCATATTATCGGCTCCGAATTGGGCATGGCACAACCATTGATCAGGAGTGAGTAACGAATAAGAAATCAGGTTTAGAAATTCAAAAAACGAACAGTATGAGTAAAATAATCGGAATTGACCTGGGTACCACAAACTCCTGTGTTGCTGTAATTGAGGGCAATGAGCCAACAGTTATCGCTAATGATGAAGGCAGAAGAACTACCCCGTCAATAGTTGCCTTTTTAGATAACGGGGAACGGAAAGTTGGGGATCCAGCCAAGAGACAGGCTATCACCAATGCCCGTCGGACCGTTTATTCCATCAAGCGATTTATGGGAAATCGCTTTTCTGAAGTCACAAAGGAATCAGGCCGGGTTACCTATCCGGTTAAGGGCGGACCTAATGATACCGTAAAGGTGGAAATTGATGGTCGCCAGTATACCCCTCAGGAGATATCCGCTATCATCCTGCAGAAAATGAAGAAAGTAGCGGAAGATTATCTCGGCCAGGAAGTGAAGGATGCGGTGATTACTGTACCAGCTTATTTCAACGACTCCCAGCGCCAGGCTACAAAGGAAGCAGGCGAAATTGCAGGCTTGAATGTACGCCGGATCATCAATGAGCCTACTGCCGCTGCATTGGCTTATGGCCTTGATAAGAAGCACAAGGACATGACCATCGCGGTATATGACCTCGGAGGAGGAACCTTCGACGTATCCATTCTCGAACTCGGTGATGGTGTCTTTGAAGTGAAATCAACCAACGGTGACACCCATTTGGGTGGTGATGATTTTGACCAGGTGATTATTGATTGGCTGGCAGATGAATTCAAGAAGCAGGAAGCAATCGATCTCAGGAAGGATCCAATGGCACTCCAGCGCCTGAAAGAAGCAGCTGAACGCGCTAAAATCGAATTGTCAAGTGGTTCAGAAACCAGCATCACTTTACCATATGTCACTGCAGTGGATGGTGTTCCAAAGCACCTTGATACGAAACTGACAAAAGCTAAATTCGAGCAACTTTCTGAAGAACTGGTCATGCGCACATTACGTCCTTGTGAGGACGCAATCCGCGATGCAGGGATCAGTAAGTCAGACATCGATGAGATCATCCTTGTTGGTGGTTCTACACGTATTCCTCGTATCCAGGCCGCAGTTGAAGAATTCTTTGGCAAGAAGCCAAGCAAGGGCGTGAATCCTGATGAGGTTGTTGCTATCGGTGCTGCGATCCAGGGTGGTGTATTGAGTGGAGATGTTCAGGATGTGTTGTTGCTCGATGTGACGCCACTTTCCATGGGTATCGAAACGATGGGAGGTATCTATGATGTGGTCATTGAGTCTAACAGTACGATTCCTACCAAGAAGTCAAAAGTTTATTCTACCGCATCTGACAATCAACCTTCTGTTGAAATCCATATCCTGCAAGGTGAGCGTAAGATGGCCAGGGATAACAGGCCTATCGGAAGGTTTATCCTGGATGGAATTCCACCCGCGCCAAGAGGTGTACCTCAGGTTGAAGTATCCTTCGATATTG
This sequence comes from Saprospiraceae bacterium, assembly GCA_035458325.1. Taxonomy (GTDB): domain Bacteria; phylum Bacteroidota; class Bacteroidia; order Chitinophagales; family Saprospiraceae; genus Opimibacter. Next base: position 6,725 of record DATHZY010000521.1, read on the forward strand.
ATGCCAATGGTATCCTGAGTGTCTCTGCTAAAGATAAGGGTACAGGTAAACAGCAGTCTATCCGCATCGAAGCAAGCACGGGTTTGTCTAAGGAGGAAATCGCCAGGATGAAGGCAGAAGCAGATGCGAATGCTGAAGCAGATCGCATCGCACGTGAACAGGCTGAGAAAATAAATACTGCCGATGCCCTGATCTTCCAGACTGAAAAACAACTGAAGGATTATGGCGATAAAATACCAGGAGATAAGAAATCTTCCATCGAATCAGCACTGACAGACTTGAAGTCAGCCTATGAGTCCAGGGATGTAAACCGAATTGATCCGGCATTAGAAAGTCTCAATGCCGCATGGCAGGCTGCGAGCCAGGATATTTACCAGGCACAGCAAGAGGCAGGTCAACAGGATGCGGGTCAGGACCAGGCACATACTTCCGGCTCTTCCAATGGCAAGGGCCAGGAGGGTGACGTCACCGATGTAGAGTTTGAAGAGATGGATAATTCCAAGAAATAAAAAGTGAATTGGATTATCAATTGAAAAGGCGGAGAGCATGCTCTTCGCCTTTTTTATTTTACTCCTCGCTCTCCCGCTTCAAATGGCGTTCATTTGGCGGGATCTCCGCTGCGCTTTGACTTGCTCCTTGCCCCTTGCCCCTCGCTACTCCATACCACGAACAAAAGGCTTCGTATCAAGTGGAGAATAATGTCCATCAATGAATTGAAAATATCCTGCCATAGCGATCATCCCTGCATTGTCAGTGCAATATTGCATAGCAGGGAAATATAAATTCCAACCCTGTTCTTTTCCTGTTTCAGTAAGCCGTGATCTCAACCCTGAGTTAGCTGCCACACCTCCGGCAATCCCAATGTGTGTAATGCCATGAAATTGTGCTGCGAAGAGCACCTTGCGCACCAGGATTTCAACGATGACGTGCTGGATACTAGCACAGATATCATTGAGGTGCGTTGCAATAAAGTCAGGATCCTTCTTTACTTCGTCCCTGATAAAATAGAGGATCG
>DATHZY010000522.1:0-3358 GCA_035458325.1 Saprospiraceae bacterium
TGGGCTATCAAGCCGCAATTGTAGGTTCAAGGAGATCATGGGCCACGATCATCATGGCACTTTCCTTTTCACTGGTCATTGTCATGATCGAAACGCTGGACCGATCACACACGAGCCTGATACCGGTATCGCAGTTCCCAATGGAATACCTGCTCGAAAGTATGGAGGAAACTAATTAAATCACGTATTTCACCAGACACATCCCGATTGAAAACCAACATGATCTTCCCATTCCGGTTTTGTTGCATGGTATACAGCATGTTGGTGATCACCATCGCATGCCATCATGAGGGTGAGCGTGAAAATACGTTCTCGAGAGATAGCCTCTATGTCGGTTCCGCATCCTGCAAGTCGTGTCATGAATCAGCCTATGCAGACTGGCAAAAATCAGATCATTTCCTGGCGATGCAACCCGCCAATGATTCAACTGTGCTAGGTGATTTTAATAACACATCCTTTACAGCAGATGGAGTTTCCAATCAATTCTTTAAGAAAGATGGGAAATTCTATATCAATACCCAGGGAGATGACGGGCGCAATCACGATTATGAAGTGCTCTATGTGTTTGGTTATTTTCCATTGCAACAATACCTCATCGCCTTTCCGGGTGGTCGGCTACAATCTACCAGGGTAAGCTGGGATTCGAGAGATAAGAAGTGGTTTCACCAGTATGCAGGACGAGTCGTACATCATGGGGATTGGCTGCATTGGACCGGCAATAGTCAGAACTGGAATACGATGTGTGCCTCCTGTCACTCCACGGATCTCCGGAAAAATTATGATGCACAGACAGACACCTACAACACCACCTGGAAGGAAATCAATGTGAGTTGCGAAAGCTGCCATGGCCCTGCCAGCAGCCATATTGAATACATTAATTCAACACAATACCAAAAAGGCAGGCGAATCAAAAACGCAGGTCTTTATTATGGGCGTGACACCATTGCTCAAATGCAATTGAACACCTGCGCGGCTTGTCACGCGCGCAAATCGGATGTCGCCCCGGATCTGATGAGGTCGGATGAGATCATGGATGACCTGATACCACAAGTACTCAGCAACGAATTTTATTTTGCAGATGGACAGATCATGGAAGAAGATTATGAATATGGCTCTTTCACGCAAAGTAAAATGTTTCATCAAAACGTTCGGTGCTCCAGTTGTCATAATCCGCATTCCGGGCAACTGCGCCTTAACGGAAATTCACTTTGCCTGAGTTGTCATAAAGCCAACTATTCGACTCCGGCACATCACTTTCATCCTGCGGATACACCGGGTGCACAATGTATCAATTGCCACATGGTGTCCCGCACCTATATGGGAGTTGATCACCGGAGAGATCATAGTTTTCGGGTGCCACGCCCTGACCAATCCCTTCAGTATGGCACACCGAATGCCTGTACGGATTGCCATCAACACCAATCAGCCAAATGGGCTGCTGAAAGAATTATCGAATGGTATGGACCGGTGCGTAAATATCATTTTTCAGACGATCTGATTCCAGGTAGCCTGTTGAACGAACAAAGTGAAAAGCACCTGGTAAAATTATTGCGGGATACTACACAACCTGAGATCGCGCGTGCCACGGCTGCTTATTATCTCGGAAACATTCAGACTAACTCGGCTGTACAGGCGTTGCTTGACCTGTTGCAGGAACCAAAAGCATTGGTCAGGTATCATGTGCTGCGATCGCTTGAAAATTTTCCACCGGACCATTGGAGAATGAAGTTGTCTCCGTTATTAACTGACCAGGTACGCGCTATCCGTATTGCTGCAGCTGATCTGTACCATCGCTTGCCGGCGGATGCTATCCCTGCGGATGCTGAAGAAGCTTATGCAAAAGCAGACGCGGAGAACCTTGCATTTCTTCAATACCAGACAGACTTTGCTGTAGGTAATGTCATGATGGCGGATTATCAGATGCAGGGTCATGTGTACCCCGAAGCCATCCGGTTTTATCAGCGTGCGTTAAAGATGGACAGCCTGATGAATTATGCGCGGATGAACCTGGCAGCGACCTACAATGCTGTTGGCCAGAATGAAGATGCGCTGGAAGTATTGCAGCAAGCTGCAACGATTGATGCATTTAATGACCATATTTTTTATAGCCTCGGACTGCTGCAGTATGAAATGGGATTGCTCCCGGCTGCCATGGAAAATTTTCAGAAGTCCGTAAACCTGGGTTCTGTGAATCCAGGGCTGTATTATAATTATGGAGTAGCCCTTCAGGTACAAGGAAATGTAAAGCAGGCGGAGGAGATATTGCTCCGGGGGATTGCCTTGCATCCACAGGCAGCCAATATCAACTATGGTCTGGTTTATTTATATATGCAACAGCAGCTACCCGGGAAAGCCATAAAGTATGCCCAGGTACTCAAAGGTATCGACCCAGGCAATCCTGAATACCAGGAGTTGTTTCAAAGTCTGGGAATCTGAAAGAAAATCCTGTAGAATTAAAACGACAACTTTTCATTTTTTGCATCGACAATCTTCTCCGTCTTAGCTTTAGCTTCCGCCTTCTGCCCCTCTTTTCTTCAAGATTTCTTCAATTATTAACCCTATTTTTGAGACAGTTAAACCAAGCTATCATGAAAAGGCATTTTTCTATTTCGCTGTTGTTGGCCTTCATCCTTTTAGGGATATCCAACCTGGGTGCGCAGGAAGATTTTAGCATGCAGGATAAGGTAAAAGAGGATAAAGTCCGTAAGAACACTGTTCGGTTTAATCTGACCAATCCCGCGATCTTTGGAGACAGGTCACTCATTTTGGGATATGAAAGAACGATTGGGGAGCATCAGAGTTTTTCGATCAATGCCGGCCAGGCCTCTCTCCCTAAATTTAATCTGATCAGTATTGCAGATGACTCGTTGGTTCAGCTTAAAAAATCTTCAAAAGACCGGGGTTTTAATCTTACAGGTGATTACAGGTTTTATCTTGCTTCTGAAAACAAATACAGGGCACCGCGCGGCCTTTATATAGGCCCTTACGCTTCTCATGTATTCATGGGACGTGAAAACACCTGGAACTTGAATTCAGAGACTTATAATGGAGAAGTAAAAACTGATTTTACTTTTTCCATGACGGCCATTGGAGCCCAGTTGGGGTATCAATTTATCATATGGAAACGATTGGCACTGGATTTTGTATTGATCGGTCCGAGTGTGGCGTGGTACTCACTGGAAGCAAAGCTTAATACCAGTCTTGATCCAGACGATGAATCAGCACTTTATGCCAAGATTGACGAAATCCTTCGGGAGCGTTTTCCCGGTTATACGTTTGTGCTGGATGATATAGACTTCAAGACAAGTGGTTCCACCACTACCCAAAGTTTTGGTTTTAGGTATACGATTCACCTGGG
>DATHZY010000523.1:0-9518 GCA_035458325.1 Saprospiraceae bacterium
TTTATAAAACAGTTTATTCATCTTTCCGACACGCCAGGAAGGAAATTTTTTATTTGAAATCTTCAGGAAGAGAACGTTGATGCCGCCACGGATAAAATCATTTGGAAATGGGGCAGGTATTTTCTGGAGATTACGGTTATACACGACCAGGGCATCCTGGGCATCCACAGCGGTACGTTCAAAAAAGAGGTAGAAGAGTGGCTTTTCGCTCAGGTCGGCGATAGCGAGCCTTTCACCAAACAGGTTGTAATATGTGGCCGTGTTGAGATTGCGGGCATCATAGTCGAAGATATACCCCACTTTTGAAAAATCATATTTGGTTTTAAAGGCTTCGATATAATCTGCAAACAAGGTATCCCGTTCTTGTATGGTCTTTTTGATTTCTTTCTCCAGGCGCTCCTTGTTTTTCGGATCCTTGGTTCTCCCGGCCATGGCGGTCAGGGTATCGATTTTTGAAGTGTACGTAGGAAACCGGATGATCAGACTACCTTCCCTGAGTGCCTTGATGGAGTAGTCTGGCGTAGTCATCTGGCCATAAGCCGGAAAGCAACAAACCGAGGCTGTAAAGGAGATGGCGGTGACCATAAGTAGTTTGTAAAGCTGTATCCTTGTTATCAAAGGGTTAACACTGCATCTGAAGTCCTTCATAGATTATATTTTCGCAACGCGATAAAAATACAACCACCTTATGCATACGAGTGTAGATATAGAAGCGCTAAGTCAGGAGATATACAATGAAAGTGCGTTTGTAGACCGGATCATAGAGGCCAGTGGCCGTGTGATCGTGGGCCAGAACTACATGATCAGCCGTCTGCTGCTTGGATTGCTGGCAGATGGCCATGTACTTCTCGAAGGTCTTCCCGGCCTGGCTAAGACACTTGCCATCAAGACATTAGCCTCTTGCGTAGACGGCAGTTTCAGCCGAATACAGTTTACGCCGGACCTCCTGCCTGCCGACATCATCGGTACTATGATCTACAATCCTGCATCCAGCCAGTTTACCGTCAAGCAAGGCCCTGTCTTTGCCCAGTTTATTCTCGCCGATGAGATCAATCGTGCCCCCGCCAAGGTGCAAAGCGCCCTCCTGGAGGCCATGCAGGAGCGGCAGGTGACCATCGGAGGCGAGACTTTCAAGCTCAAAGAACCCTTTCTGGTCCTCGCAACGCAAAATCCCATCGAACAGGAAGGCACCTATAATCTGCCTGAAGCACAGGTAGACCGCTTTATGTTTAAGGTCAAGATCGGCTACCCTGACCGCAATGAGGAGCGCCTCATCATGCAACGCAGCCTGACCGGCGAGACAAGCCTTAAGCTCCAACCTGTCGTCCATCCTGAAGACATATTGAAAGCCCGCAAAGTGGTCCGCAGAGTCTATATGGACGAAAAGATTGAGAATTATATCCTCGATATTGTTTTCGCCACCCGTCAGCCCGAAGGCTCGCTGGCTAAGTTAAAGCCCCTTATTTCCTACGGAGCTTCACCCAGGGCCAGTATCAACCTCATGATCGCCGCTAAGGCCATGGCGTTTATGAAGCGCAGGGCATATGTCATTCCTGAAGATGTTCGCCAGGTTTGTCCGGATGTGCTGAGACATCGAATCGGCCTGAGTTATGAAGCGGAAGCTGAAAACGTCAGCCAGGAAGACATCATCAAAACCATCCTCAATAGTATTGAAGTACCTTAGGCCGCACTTATGACCATGAAGTATTCAATCATCATTCCTTTTATATTGATCTACCATCTCCTGACGGGACAGGTTGCGGCTGACGCATGGATGGAATCCCAACTGGGAACCATCACATGGCAGGAGTCGTACAAAGGCGTGCTGGCTGATTACCACCCCATCACGCTGCAATTGGCTTCTGATCACGACCAGATAGCCGGATATCTGATTCACGAAGGCGACGGCCGAAAACACAAGCTCATCGGCGACTGGAGTAAGTCAGGGCATTTCCAGTTGCAGGAACGTGATGAGTATGAGCGATTGACAGGATACATGACAGGTACCATTTCCAATGACCAGGTGTTGATGAAATGGATGTCTGCGGATCAAAGCAGGTTGTTTGATGTAAAAGCGTTTCCGGAACGGCTGATCAAGATCAAGAACTTCAAGCCCGCCGCGGAGTGGATCGAGATCGCCGGCACACCGACCAGTTATATTTCTGTCCAGAAGATGGACTATGGAATCGTCTCCGGTATCGCCAATATCGGAGGCCATTATTCAAGGTTTGATGGTAATTGCCTCGATGGTACCTGTTCGATTTGGAAAACTATTCTGCCAGGTCCTGAGGATAAACCATGGAATCTAACCATGAGACAGAAGGATCTGAATCATTATAAAGCTTCTATCAACGGGGCTGAATCCATTGCAACGATAAAATTTGTCACACCGCTTGCGGTGAAATTATTTGATAACTCCACAGGCTTCCTGGATTTCACTTATCCGAAGTTTGAGAGCAAGGAATATGACGTGTGGCTGCAGCAGAAAATCGATTCGCTCTGGAAGGTGGGCATCGTGGCACTAGAGGCAGGCAAACAACCGGAAGATGCAGTCCGGCTTTCTTATCGTACTTCAGGTTGGATCGAAATCGTAGATGAAGGAGATTCCTATGTGAGTGGGATGATCACGTATACCAATCCGGATGTATCACACAGGGAGTCCTTCCTGTGGCTGAAGAAGGAAGATGTCTTTGTGCCCCAGCATGAATTGATGAATACCCTGCAGGATCTGGCCACTGCATCAGCCGCTGCGATCAGTACCGATCCCTTTATTGAAGATGAGCAGTATAATACGTGGCTCGAAAATGTAGGATATACACTCGTCATTCCCACCGTATCAGGTGTTGCCATGACGACAGAATTCAACATGATCTATGGCGATGACCTGAGGCTGCTCTCTATCGAAGAAAGCAAAGCGATCATCAAGCGGAAATACTGGAAATACTTTGGATGGTAATCAATCATCCTTAAAAACCTACAGGATACGTGGATACGAGTGAATTACTCAAGCGGGTTAGAAAAGTCGAGATCAAGACCAGGAGCTTGAGTAAGCATATATTTTCCGGAGAGTACCACAGTGCCTTCAGGGGACGTGGAATGTCCTTCAGTGAAGTGCGATCCTATCAGTATGGGGATGAAGTACGGGATATTGACTGGAATGTTACAGCGCGTACCGGTGAGCCGCATATCAAAGTCTTTGAAGAAGAGCGCGAACTCACCATCATGTTGCTGGTGGATATCAGCCGTTCTGTTCATTTCGGTACCAGGGATCCATGGAAGAACGAATGGATGGCGGAATTGTCGGCTGTACTTGGATTCTCCGCCTTGCAAAACAATGATAAAGTTGGTTTGATACTGTTTACCGACAAGATCGAAATGTATATCCCTCCGCAAAAGGGGCGTCAGCATCTTCTCCGTATTATCAGGGAGTTATTGTACTTCGAACCGGTGAGCAGGAAGACGGATCTCAATGTGCCGCTGGAGTATCTCACCAATGTCATCAAGAAGAAATGTATAGCTTTTGTACTGAGTGATTTTATTTCCAACTCATTTGAAACCACGCTTAAACTAGCTGCTAAAAGGCATGATGTTGTCGGGATGCATGTCTATGATCCTGCTGAAGCTATGTTGCCTGACGCAGGTATAATACAGATGCGCGATCCTGAATCCGGAAAGATGATGGTAGTAGATACCAGTGACCTGGGTGTCACGGCCGCTTTTGCAAATGCTTACCGGAATCGGTTTAATCAGTTCAAGGAGCAGTTTAAGCGCGCCAAATGCGATACGATGTCACTCTCAACAGATCAATCCTATATCCAGGAGCTTCACCGGTTTTTTAAAAGAAGGGCCTCGGCATGAAAGGTATTTTTCTCTTAGTGGTTTTCTTCCTTCCTTTTGTCTGTTCATCCCAGGCGACCTTGTCTGCTGATAAGACAGAGATACGGATTGGTGACCAGGTAAAAGCAACGATATTGCTAAACCTGGGAAATGGGAAAGAAATACTGAATGTTGATCACATTTGGCCCGATTCGATGAAAGGCATTGCAGTCGTTGATGGACCGTCATGGAATCGTGAAAAACCAGAATCTACCACCGGTACATGGACAGTTGCACTTTTTGATACAGGTGTCGTCAACATTCCATCTTTGCCGCTCGTGATCCAGCATCAGGGAATGACGGATACCCTTTTTACCAATTCGTTTGCTGTAAAGGTGATGCCGGTAGAACCCGATTCAACAGGCTTGTCCGGTATCAAGGATATCTATGAGCAACCTTTCAACCCAGGGTATTATAAGAAGTATATTCCACATGTCATCGGGTTCTTGCTGTTCATTGCTGCGCTGGTATTCTGGCTCAGGCAACGCAAGTCAAAGCGTGGTGTTCCGGAAATTATTGAAATACCCTTGCTGCCGCATGAGTGGGCTGCAAAAGCTTTAGATGATCTTGCCGAAAAAAAGCTATGGCAGAAAGGAGAAATAAAGGAACATTACACCTATCTCACCGACATCTTGCGGGAGTATCTCGAACGCAGATTTGCCATACATGCCCGGGAGCAGACTTCTGATGAAATACTTGTTCAGTTGAAGAAACAGCATCTGAGCAATAGCTTATTAACAGATACAGAAGGGTTGCTTTCTGTCGCAGACCTGATCAAATTTGCCAAGGCTGACCCAGGTATGGATATCCATGCAGCTACGATCGAACGGGTGAGGAAATTCGTTATAGAAACCATCCCTGTTTTTCAGCAGGATATAGTAGATGAGGATAAAACAGATGGAGATGAAGCTGTTCAATAACATCATACTCCACGATCCCTGGTGGTTGCTATTACTGGGGTTGATACCACTACTGATCTGGCTACGCAGGAAACGCAGGACCAGATATGGCACCAATGCAATAGAAATGCCTCTTGATATAGGTACGATCAGAAAATCCTGGCGCATGGTCCTTTATGCCTGTATCGAACCATTGTTTTGGACAGGCATCGGCTTGCTCATCATCGCGATGGCACGACCACAATCCGAACATGCTGAAGAGATCGTCAAAGGAGAAGGAATCGATATATTCCTGGTCATGGATCTTTCATCTTCGATGTTGGCCAAGGATTTTGAACCTGATAGATTATCCGTGAGCAAAAGGGTAGCGGTTGATTTTGTGACACATCGCACGTATGATCGCATAGGGCTGGCAGTTTTTGCCGGAGAAAGTTACACGCAATGTCCGTTGACCAATGATCATGATGTGCTGAAGGAATACCTCCAGGGACTGGAATGTGGCGCACTGGAAGATGGTACCGCTATCGGGATGGGCCTTGCTGCCGCGGTCAATCGATTAAAGGACAGTGAGGCTAAAAGTAAAGTTGTTGTGCTGCTGACAGATGGCGTCAACAATGCAGGCTATATACGGCCTGCGACAGCCGCGGGGCTCGCAAAGGAATTTGGTATCAAAGTATATACCATTGGTGTGGGGAGTTATGGTCAGGCCTTGTCACCTGTGCGCAGGCGTGCTAATGGGGAGTACATGTTTGGGATCACCAATGTGGAGATTGATGAAGAACTGCTGCGTAAAATTGCGGAGGATACCGGTGGTAAATATTATCGCGCTATTTCGGAAGAGTCCCTGCAGGAAGTCTACAATGAAATCGACAGGCTCGAGAAAACTGAGGTTGAGATTACTGTGTACAAGCGATATGTGGAGTTGTATTACTGGCCGCTCATCGCAGGTTTCTTACTCTTGCTGGTGTTGTTCTTCCTGCGGTCTACAGTTGTACGAACATTACCATATTGATTCAAGAATAAAAAAAAATGGGGGCAATTTGTTGCCCCCATTTTTTATCTGTTACCGTTCGGCGTATTTAGAATCCTTAGAATTTCCAATGCTTCCGGATCTGCAGGATCCAGTTCCAGTATTTTTTGGAAGTATTCCTTGGCAGTCACATTGCCTCTTTCTTCCTGTTGAATCCAGTAGCGACCCAGGTAATCATAAGCCTCTTTGAGATTCTTCATGTTCTTGACATTCTTTTCCATATCATCAGGTACATAGGTGTACTTGATGTAGTTCTCGTAAGGCACTTTGGCGAGGCCTAACTTCACTTCTGTGGTATCAAGACGTTTTGCAATCCGTGCGCGCATCAGCCAACTCGTGGCATGTTCAGGCGTTACCTCCAGGATCTTTGCAAAGATCGAATCAGCTTCCAGGTCCTGATCTGAAAAATAATACGATAGTCCCAGGTAGTAATTATCTACTGCATTGAGAGGCTTTTCAGCGCCTTTGCGCAGATAGTAGGCTTCAGCCTGATCATAGTTTTTGATATCGTAATAGCTCTTTGCCAGCGTGCCATAGATCTCCTGGCTACGGGAAGGTTCCAACTCCAGGTACTTACGATAGATGTGAGCTGCTTCATCTATTTTACCTAGTTTCCATGCAGCCTTAGCATGATAATCATAGTCAGAAGGAAAGGCCAGCCTGTCGTCTTTTTTTCCAAGTTCTTGAAAGAGCATTACACTATGCTCATATGAATTTTGATAATCCTCTTTCTCACCATATGCCCATGCCAACCAACGGTGAAGGGTGTACTGCTCCGGATTGGTGATCAGCAGTTTTTCACCTTCGAGTATGGCGCGATCATAATCCTTGGCCTGGAAGGTGAGGAACTTCACAAGTCTCACTTTGGCATCAACATCATCACCTGATAAGGATACATACTTGTCAAGCAGTGGAGTGACCTTAGCATACTTTCCATTTTTAATGTAGAGTTCGATCAGGTACTTATAGGGCTGTGCATCATCAGGTGACAGCTCGATAGCTTTTTCCAGCAGGGGTATGGCTAATGAATCCTGTTTTGCTTTGGTCCAGATCCTGGCCATGCTGATATAGGCGGAAGAAATAGTCGGATCCTTCTTGATGGCTGTCTCATAGCATGTCATGGCTTCTCCATGATTGCCTGTGAGTTCATAGGCATCACCCAACAGTGCCCAGTATTTAGCTACACCGGGATTCATATCCCTGGCCGTAGACAGATATTCAACTGCCTTGCTGCCGTTTGGCTTCTTGTTATTGAGATAGGCTTCACCGATCTTGGCAAAGACGTCAGGGTTCTTTTTATCCAGCTTGGAAGCGGATTGGAAAAACTCATCAGCTTCCATCGCCTTGCCCTGGTCGAGCATCAGCTTACCGAGGCCCACCTTGCATTCGGCGCATTGCGGATTGATCGTCAGCCCTTTCTTGTAGGCCTTCTCCGCTTCTGCCGGAGCATCCGTCAGGTAACTCACCTCACCGATGTAGTAATAGATGGTTCCGTTCTTCGGATCGCTTTTGGCGATAGCATTGAAAGTGGTCAGGGCTGCTGCATAATTCTCATTCTGCAACTGCTTGATCCCTTCCTGCAAAGACGGCACCTGGGCTCGTGGGATAGTCACACAAGAAGCCAGCAGGGCGGCAAATAATAGCTTTTTCATTCTAAGGGCATTTAAAAAATGAGGGTGCAAAAATGCAACATGATTATGATGTGTAGTCTTCATTTAACAACTTTTATATCGGAGGAGTTTTTAAACTCAAGATTTCGTTCGGTTTGATACCTGGGCAACAGTCCCGCCTTTAAAACGATTTTCTGGCCTATTTCACCACAAATAAATGAGGCAAAACCAATCCCAACGTCACTTTTTCCGGTATTGTTGATCACGTACAATTCACGCGTCAAAGGATATTTACGGTCCTGGAGATTATACTGGTAAGGTTTCAGGAACCCATACTGTATTGAATCCTGGGGCCTGCTAAGCGCCAGGAGGTTTACCTGCGACAATACTTCCCTGGTGAACGCGCTGTCACTGTCTCCGATGGCTGAATAGTCGATAATACCAATGGCATTGTCATGGGCCTTGATATACTCGAATACTTCCTTCTTGGAGGCCAGGGCATAGAAATGAGCAGGTAAATCGGGTTTGTTAATCAATTGTAAAATCTGTTGGGTGATCCCTGATTTCACATTTTCAATGACGAAAATCCTTCCGGAAGCAGTGTCCCCGAGCATGGAAACCATTTTTTCATAGGTATACGCGGTGTCCGCCACATTTCGATTGGCAATGAAGGCAATGGCACTGGTCGCATAGGGAAAGTGCCTCGGTACAGATTGACGCTTCGACAAGTAAGAGGTCTCCTCTGTGGTGAGCATCCGGGTACTCATGATCACGTCCACGCTGTCCTCCAGTAATTGGGCGAACATGTCACGTTCGTTGGTATACGCTATATCCAGATGCGCATACGGGTAGAAGCGCTCAAAGATCTCCTCTTCCTGCTCTACGATGTCTTTTATACTCTCATCGGCCAGGATACGGAGGGAGCCCATGGTAGGGCCTTCAATATCCTCTGCTTTTTTTACACACGCTATGGAGGTGCTGAAGAGCAAAAAGAGTATGTAAGCACTAAAGCGTTTCATGGTTACTTGTTCAGGTCTTTAACTATAGATACGACGTGACATCTCATGGTATTCAGTTAAGCTGCTGTTAAGGAAAATTAATATCCGCTTAAGAGCGCTGCTCACAACTAGCAAATAATTACCAGAATTTTCAATTATACCACGACGATCGTTATGATTCATCCTTGCCGGGCCGTTATTAGCGGCGTCGTTCAGGTATTGCTTTTGACTAAGAAGGTCTGATTCCCTGTCAGGGAGATCAGACCTTCACTACATGTATATTTTGTCGTGTTTACTTTTTCATCAGGGCCCTGTACACCCGAAAGGAGCCATACAGTACAAATGCCGCAGACAGGATTTCGCCCCAGGGCGAAAGGGGGATGACTTTCCTGATAAACATAAAGATCCCCAATCCAATATACGTCAGTCCCAGAATCAAAAGGAACAGCCGCCTGATCGTTTCGGCATCCATGCCTTACTGGAGAACGAACTTGATCGGCAAGGTGAATGTAACCGGTACTGCTCTTCCGTTGTGTTTACCTGGTTTCCACCTTGGCATACCATTGACCACACGTAAAGCTTCTTCATTACATCCGCCGCCAATACCACGCACCACTTTTGCTTTTTGAATATCACCTTCCTTGGAGACGACAAACTGCACAATGACCTGGCCGGCAATTCCATTCTCCCGGGCAATAGCAGGATATTTTATCTTCTCGTAGATGTATTTATACATAGCCTCTTGTCCGTCAGGGAAAGTAGGCATTTGTTCTACATAAGCAAAAGGCTCTTCTTCCTTTGGTTCCTCAAGCACGGGTGGTGCCGGAGGATTATCAGGTTCTGTCAGGGAAGCATCTACACCGTCTTCATCACCTTCCTTGGTCTCTGTAGCGATCTCCTTGTCCTTGATTTCCTCGACAGTTGGTGGGGGTGGCTCTTCTTCGATGACTTCTTCATCTTTCTTTACCACCGGTGGGACGAACCTAATCTGATCCTTGATCGGTGGAGGTTTCACTTCCGGAGGAGGAGGTGGTGGTGGCTTCAATGGATCAATCGGTGGTGGTTCTGCAAGCGTCACCTCCTTCATGATCAGTTCATTTTCTGC
>DATHZY010000524.1:0-2942 GCA_035458325.1 Saprospiraceae bacterium
TGATGAAGCTGATTGCTTTCTTTATGAGGAGTGGATTCAGGGAACAATCCAGGGTGATCATGGCTAATTTTAAAAGGTTTGCCGAAAAACAAAAATAAGTGAGCAGTTGGCAGTCTTCAGTCCGCAGGCTTCAGTCCGCAGGCTTCAGTTGGCAGTCTTCAGTCCGCAGTCTTCAGTCCACAGTTGGCAGTTGGCAGTTGGTAAAGGGAGCAAAGGAGCAAGGGAGCAAGGGAAAATCTATATATACCATTCAAAACTGCTAACTGCTAACTGCTAACTGCTCACTGCTAACTGCCCATTACTTTTGCTGCCTCCTTTTTCCTTTAAATTTCGATTAACTAATGGTTAACAGCCATTTATGGAGGTAAACTTTCGCCGAATAAAGAATGTCCCTACTTTTGACATCGATAATCTGATCAAATCACATTTCAATTATTGTCCTGATATGAAACATTTACTTGGTATTTGCGCCATTTTTCTGATGGCTTCTTTTCAATTAGTTGCTCAAGACGCTGTTACACCGGCTGCTCCAGCTTCTAAAGCTGTATTAACACTCGAATCTGACGTAGTCGACTATGGGACTATCGATCAGGGTGGCGAACCCCTTCGTGTTGCCAAATTTAAAAACACTGGTACTGAGCCGCTGATCATATCAGGTGCAAAAGGTAGCTGTGGATGTACAGTACCTAACTGGCCTAAAGAGCCAATCATGCCAGGTGAATCTGCTGTCATCGAGATCCGCTATGATACAAAGCGTGTAGGTGCTATCAACAAGACAGTGACTGTTACTTCAAATGATGCTGCCGGCAAACACGTGATCCGTGTCATCGGTACAATCAATGCAGTAGCACAGGAAGAAGGTGTTCCAGAAAAGGAAACCATCTTCAAAAAACCTAACTAATCAACAGTTAGTTTGAACTTTTAAAAGCCCGGGTAGTTTTCTATCCGGGTTTTTTATTTTAGCCTCTGTCTACCGCACACAAAACGACGATGATGATTGTACTCCTCTCCCCTTCCAAGAATCTGCACAACATCCCGCAGCCAGCTCACCGATACTCGTTGCCCAGAATGCCGGAAGAATCTGCCATGCTTATTGAGTCACTCAAGAAGCTGAAGCCTGGTCAGCTCCAGGAACTCATGGACATCAATGACAACCTGGCCAGACTCAATTACAATCGTTACCACACTTTCGTATGGCCGCACACGCCTGATAACGGTACTGCTGCGATCTATACCTTCAGAGGTGAGGTCTATCAGGGGTTTGATGCCAATACGATGACCAAAGCCCAGGCAGAACAAGCAGATAAATATGTGCGAATCCTCTCTGGATTATATGGAGTGCTGAGACCACTTGATCTAATCCAACCCTACCGGCTGGAGATGAGTACTGAATTGAAAACGGGTAAAGCAAAGAACCTTTACCAGTTCTGGGGCAAAAAAATCACTGATCTGCTCAATCAGGATATTGAAGCCACTAAGACTAAAGAAGTCATTAACCTGGCTTCCCAGGAATATATGGCCGCCGTGCAAGTAGCAGACCTGAAAGCACCTGTCATCGATGTCCAGTTTCTCGAAGACCGGAATGGCAAGCTGCAATTCCTTTCCTACAATGCGAAGCGCTCAAGAGGTTGGATGGCACGGTACATCGTTGATAATAAAATCAAAAAGAGCTCAGAGCTGAAGGGGTTTGATGTGCAGGGGTATTCATATAGGGAGGAGCTGTCTGATCCGAAAAAGATGGTCTTCGTACGGTAATTTTATCTAGCTTTTGGCCATGAAACAATTATTGATCCCGGCACTTTTGTTTTCCGGCTGGATGGCCTTACTCACTGCCGATCTTCCCGTCAAGGGAAATTTCCTTCCTGCGATGGGACGGTTCATCAGCCCATTCCATGGAATATGGCAAAGCGTGACCGCGGATAACTCCTCCTATGATCTGCGAGGGCAAACTTCCGGCAATGTGCGTATCCTCTTTGATGAGCGCGACGTGCCTCACATCTATGCTGACAACCTTGAAGATGCATTGTTCGCCCAGGGTTATCTGCACGCGGCCAACCGGTTGTTTTCGATGGATATCTCTACCCGGGCTGCTTCTGGCAGACTATCCGAAATCATTGGTCAACGCACCCTTGCCCTGGACCGCAAGGCACGTGAACGGGGATATGAATGGTCCGCTACCGAAAAGGCAAAACACTGGAACGATCATGAAGGAAACAAAGCCATCATGGATGCTTATGTCAATGGTGTCAATGCCTATATCCAGTCAATGGATTACAAGCATTGGCCAATGGAATATAAAATCCTGTCCCATGATCCTGTGCAGTGGACATCGGTGCATTCCGCATTAACGCTGACGAATATGGCCATCGCCTTGTGTATCGGTGAAGATGACCTGGAATATTCAACCGCGCGAGCCAAATTGTCTGCAGAAGATTATGCATTTCTTTTTCCTGATCATAATTCTAAAGAGAGTCCTATCATTCCCGCTGAAAAAACCTGGGATTTTACCGCGCAAGGATCTTCTGCGCCTGTTCAATCGCTCCCAAATGCATTGCCCGGTGACAAAACTGAAGATGAACGCCAGAAGGATTTAAACGGGAGTAATAACTGGGCGGTAGCAGGAAGTAAAACAGCTCGTGGTTTTCCGATCCTCGCCAATGATCCGCATTTAGGATTGACATTGCCTAACATCTGGTATGAGATGGAAATCCATACACCCGAAATGTCAGTTCATGGTGCATCTATTCCAGGCCTTCCTTATATCGTGATCGGATTTAATGAACATATTGCCTGGGGGACAACCAATTCAGGACAGGATGTACTGGACTGGTATTCAATCAAATGGAAAGATGATACGCGAACTGCATATTTGCTTGATGGTCAGTATGTAAATGCAGAATTGAGAAGAGAAGAGATCATAGTAAGGGGACAGGCTTCTATTA
>DATHZY010000525.1:0-5116 GCA_035458325.1 Saprospiraceae bacterium
CCACCCCGGCCTCGATATTAAAGGCATACTCTGCATCGAGGTCCGGATTAGGTACAATGACTGACCCCGGCTCTGAGTCAAATACCTTCCCGGAGTCATCCACATTAGGTGACCTGAATCCGGTGGATGTATTGACCCTGAAGGCCCAGCGATCTGATGGTGAATATGTAACACCCAGACTTCCGGTCAGTGCTCCATTCTGGATGGAAGTTGTGGTGTAAGGAAATGGATAAAACGTTGTATCAAACTCGGCTTCCTGTCCGAATGTACTGTAGCGAGCTCCGGCCTGAAGGACCAGACGCTCCGAAAATCTCCTTTGAAAATTGGCATAAGCACCAAGTGAATTCCAGGTAGCCTGCGGATAACGGGCCGGTCCATCAACTATGATCCCAGTCGAGATGTCCTCATCTTTTCCGATGGAAGTGACATCATCCCAGACGCCTTCCACTCCATAAAATAAAAGATTGCTGCTACCAAACGATTTACTGAAATCAAGATTGAGGGAAAGGGCATCTACCTGCTCAACACGAATATGACGCTCGTTATCATTGATGTTCCTGTCAATCCTGCTTTCTTCAAAGTTCTGGTACGCTGCGCGAAGCACCATCTCATCATACACCTTGTTGTATCCGTGATGCTGCACAGTAAATTGGTTCATCATCCATTCCTGTGGCCCATAATTCCATTCACCGTATCGCGGTAATCCATTCTTGTAACGGATGTGACGGTCATACCGTGAATAGGTGGAGGTGGTGCTGTAATGGAGTGCATACTGCAAGTCCCATGCTTCTGACGGACTGAAGCGCACCTTCTGCATAAAATTGATCTGACTGTAACCCGAAGGACGCTGAACAAGCGGATCATCATTAGACACCACAACATCAACACTATCGATGCGCTCAACATAGAATGGCCTCAGATACTCCTCCGGTCCATAACTTCCCATGCGCAGATCATCATAGTCAAAGGAGGATATGCTGCTCACGAGCGCCCACTTCTTCCATCCGGCATTGATATCAAAATGACCGGTGGCTTCACGGTTGGCTGACGAGGTTCGCATGATCGCTTTGCCCGAGATCAAGGGTTTGTCGGTCAACGATAGTTGAGGTGTCAGCGTCTGGAAACTCATGACGCCACCAATCGCATCACTGCCATAAATCACAGAGCCCGGACCAAAGAGCACTTCAACGCGCTCAGTGGCAAAAGGATCGAGGTTGATGACGTTCTGGATATTGCCTGACCGGAAGATGGCGGTATTCATCCTGACACCATCTACTGCATACAATAACCTGTTGGTTGCAAAACCCCTGATCATCGGACTTCCCCCACCCTGCTGGCTTTTCTGGATAAATACTTCACCTGAAGAGCCAAGCAGGTCGGCAGAAGTCTGTGGGTTTTGCAATGCGATATCACGGGTTGAGATCGTGGATACTTTGGAAGGGATATCGGAAGATGACTGGTTCCACCGCGAAGCAGAGACCACGACCTGGTCCAGTGAAATATCTTCCCGCGCCATGCGGACGATAAAATTCATATTCACCAGGTCATCATAACTCAACTGCTGTGTATGATATCCGAGGCTCTTGATTAAAATCCACTCCGCATCCACAAACAGGGTACTGCTGAGCTGACCTTCGTGATTGGTCATCTCCCCTGTCTTGTGTTTATCACTAATCACGATGGCCAGCTCTACAGGCTGACCGGTTACCTCATCAAGTATGGTGATGGCCTGTCCGTAAGCGAAAGTGCTCATGCAGGCGATCACACACATCATGAATATTTTTTCCATTGTGTGTATATTAAAATGAAACAAATGCATACAACCCATCTCCCAGGGGAAGACAGGCAATCAAAATGAATTTGTTCAGCTTAATTCGGGAGGTGGAACGGGAGGAATGCGATCAAACGCATGTAGGGAAAAGTTGTAGGGGATCATGTTATGTTGGTGATCATGCCCCGTTGCAAGATTTGTATTAGTAAATAAGACAGGAAGAAACAATGATTTAAAAAAATCATTGAGTTGCCTGCCTTCATTCTTGCTTTGCTGACCGGGGCCCATCAGGTTGACGAGGAGTACATTTAATTCCTTCCGGAGTTTTGTTTCCTTCCTGTCCCAATAGCACCAATACCAGATGGAGTCACCTATTGTCTCCGAGCGGATCACATCGTACATCTCGCCCTTGTATTCAAACTCGCGGGAGTGCTCCCAATCGAGTTTGAGCCTGGCGTCTTCAGCCGAAAACTTCCAGAGTAGCTGTTCATCCCGGGGGATGGCCTTCCTGATCTTATACCCAGCCATCTCTTTTGCATTGGAAATACGGCCTTTGAGCCAGGCGTAGTTGCCCAGAAAGGGCAGTACGAGGCAGGAAAAGAGGAATATGGAGATAAAGGATTTCAGCTTCTACTTCTTTGAAGGGATGAAATTAAGGAAAATCACTAGCCGGAAGGCCATCCCGGTGGGTAGAAGATATGTTTGAACCTTTCCGTCCAGGATTTTGTCGTCTTTATATTTTTAAAAATATTCCTGAATTCATGGAGGTGTATTTCAAATATGGTCTGTGTACGTGGGGGATGGGTGACCCCATATTTCACCTTCAAGGATGGATCAATAGGTTGATAAGTACCAAAAATTCGATCAAACACAATAAAGATGCCGCCGTAATTCTTATCAATGCACTGATGGTTCATGCCGTGATGGATGGCATGCAGGCCCGGTGTATTTAATATGCCGGCGGCCCTATCCCACCTGGCAAGCAATTTCGTGTGGCAGAAAAACTGGTAGAATGAATTCAAGGCCAGGCACGAAAGAATAAGCATGGGATGAAAGCCGATGGCCGCCATCCAGCACCAATAAACCGGCTTATACAACATGGCAAACCCCCCGTTACGTAAAGAAGTGGAAAAACTATAGTGGTCTGAACTGTGATGTACAATATGACATGCCCACAAGAGCCGGATCCGATGACTAGTCCGATGAAACCAATAATAGGTAAAATCATCAGCGACTATACACACTATCCAGGCCCCGGGACCCCATCCTAAACTCTCAAATCCCAAAAAGTATGTTCGCCAGGGAGCAAAATAATTAAAACAAGCAACGTAAATAGAAATGGAAAATGACGATGCCACCAGTCCAAACAGTATGGCTACGAGTCCAATATTCATATTCGTCATGAAATCATTGCGCGTATAGCTCGCCTCATTTCCTTCATCCGTCAATTTATACTCGATCCACATGGATACCAAAAAGAGGGGTATCGCGTAAAGCAATAAATGATGTAGCGCCATTTTATAATTTAGATTTAAGGGTGGACTGCAGAGCAGATTGCAATGGGAAATTGAATTTTCCTCTTATCAAAATAAAGTCCGGCCCAACGCATACGCTATCCTGATTAATGTTGATTTTCCTTGCGACGATAGATGCAGGATATGCAGGATGATCTTGTAGGGATGCTAATAAAAGAGAAAGCCTGCGCTCCTCAAGGGCACAGGCTATTCTTCACAACGCGAGTTGAAAATGATGAGGTTTATTTTATACCATAATCAAATATCCCTTGAATAGAAATCCTGATTTACATTTCTATTCGGGGACATGTCTTGCATCCTTTTTAAGCCACTATGCTAAAACCTAACCTTAACAGAAATGGTTGGCACATTCGATTGCCTGATAGTTCCTTCACTCCAGGATGGAGTTGTCTCAAACTTTATAGTCGTAACCGCATCCAAGGCCCGCTTCTTATTCCTATTCGCAGCAACAAAGACCGGAATACTGATGACATCTAATGTCAACCCCAGAAGCATTAATGGGGCTCCGACAAAGGCCGTATTCAGTGTTCTTGAAAGATCATCCTGGCTTCCGGTCGAAACTGCAATACCTCCAATAATAGCTGTTGTTCCGACGCCAAACAGGACCCAGGCGGCTGTTTTTTGATTTTTGCTTTTTTTCAAATATTGATCACTGGACAATTGCAGTTGAGGTGCTGTCTCCTGGCTATATACATTAAGGGCAAGAAGGAAAAAAGCAAAGCAAACCATGATTGATTTCATACTCTTTCGCTTTTAAATGAGGTACACCTAAATTATGCTTTTTTGACTTTACAAATGGACTGGCTAAGTAACTAATTTACCATTCTGATAAGGTAGTATCTGTATTCTGACCATGTTGAAGAGACAGTATAACGGATGTAAATCCCGACTTGCCTCTATCCAGTGATATGCTATCGAAAAATATTTAACCAGGCCCAATAAGCTCCGGTGTATTTCTAGCCACATTGGTTCCGTCGCCGATCTGTCCGAAATAATTATCACCCCATGCCCAAAGCGTGCCATCTGTTTTCCTGGCCAGCATGTGTGCACCTCCGGCAGCAATCCGGTCAAATCCTGCACCAATCATGACGGGCGTATTCCTGTTGACATTAGTCCCGTCACCCAGGTTTCCAAAATAATTGTTGTCTCCCCATGCCCAAAGAGTACCATCCGCTTTAAGTGCCGCTGAGAAAAAGGCCCCGGCAGCAACTGATACATAGGTTCCCCCGATCTGCACCGGAGATTTCCGATCAGAGGCAGTACCATCACCAATCTGCCCAAAGTTGTTACGGCCCCAGGCCCAGAGCGTGCCATCTGCTTTTAATGCCAATGAGTGGTTGCTACCCGCAGCAACTGATGTGTAGCCCATGCCTATAAGTACTGGGACTGTTTTGTCATCGAGTGTGGAATTCCCCAATTGTCCCGAGGTATTGCGTCCCCAGGCATAAAGCGATCCATCGCTTTGCAGTGCCAAGGAGTGCGCGCGTCCTGCAGCAATAGCAACAAAATCTGATTGGAGAAGATATTGTGGTTTTTGGCTGTCACTATAACTTCCAATACCAAGCTGGCCAAAATCATTGCTGCCCCATGAACATAGCGTACCATCTGTTTTTAAGGCAAGCACATGAAAACCACCTGCCGCGATCGTACTATATCCTGAATCAATCTGCGTAGGGAACGTTTTGTAACCGCTACCCCATGCCCACAAAGATCCATCTGACTTGATAGCTAATGAATACTCCTGGCCGGCAGATATTGTAGTATAACCAATTCCAATCTGTAGAGGACGATTACTATTTTGTCTGGTGCT
>DATHZY010000526.1:0-2661 GCA_035458325.1 Saprospiraceae bacterium
GGATGGCAAAAATGGCCAGGAGGTGTAATGGCTTTTTCATGATGGACAATTTAAGGATAAAGAATGGTTATGACTTAGGCATGATTCAATCGCAGCGCAGGAATCTGACTTTGCATCAGTGCAAAACTCCCGAAAAGGACACCGGAATAAAACAAGTCCCCTACCAAGGTGCCTTTGAGGAAGGGGATGCCGGCTGCATAGCATGAAAGCAGTCCGGATATGTTTTGGCCATACATTGGATTGGCTAACCAACATCCAAAATTGGAGACCAGGAAGAAGAGGGCAGTGGCGGAGAGTGCTCCGGCAATGATCCTTGGGGTGGTGACTTTACGGAGTATAAAAAAGCCTAGGACGGAGATTAAAATATAACTTCCGTATTGCCAGTAGAACCCGGAGTAGAACCAGGTGAACTCAGGATAGTATCTGGCATAGATGACATTGTTGATAAACAAATCACTCACCCAGGTGGCAAGTAAGGGGATCAATAATCCCTGCCATTTTTTAGCGAAGTAAGCCGCGCCAAATAAAGCCATGGCACCCAGGGGTGAAAAGTTCAGCATGTGTGGAAGAGTTCTGCTGAAGGCACAGCCAAAGATCAATAGGATCAGGATGGGGTAGCGGAGTTGAATTGTTTTTTTCATTTCAAATAAGAATTATAGCATGCAATCAATACCTCCATGGCCAATGCCATGCGGATTCGTTCTGGACTTTATAGTGCTTATGTGAAGAAAAACGATAAGTAGGTACGACAGGAAAGGAGTGTGCAGGTGGTAATAAACCTGGTATACCTATCGATGCTGACTTATAGCTTCTGATCGCGAAAGCATGGTCAATGCTGCCCTGGTAAGGCAGTATGGAAGAGGCAGGTCTCCTGACTTGTAACGGTTCGGCCACCCTTCCCATCCGCAGAGGAGCGGACAGTGGGCATGATCGGCAGAACGCGGATGTTACTTACAGTTGCGCGACAGTTCGTGATTCTCACACGATTCCCTATTAATGCACTGGTATATGCAACCTATTCCGATTGATAAAAAATACAGAAAGAACTTGTTGGGCGTAAAAGTACGTGATTCTTTGGAACCGTACTATATGAGTATTAAAACTGAAACTATTTTCTAAATCCATCAAAATTGTTGCTTTCTGTGCATGTGTCTGTTCTAATATCCCAACGCAAATAATAACCTTCAGTGGTCAATATTCCAATTTTTCTTGGATTTGGATGTAGATTCTCATACAGCTCATAATTTTCATTTCCTTCCCAATAGACACATTTTACAATTGCTGAATCAATAAATGAAAAATTAATGTCTGGATCTGTATCTTCAATTTGGATTCTAAAAATTGTATCAAAAACAGTAAGAGTTGCTTGAGCCGGAATCGAGACTTGATGGCCAGAAGCATTACAAAGCTCCACCTTACCAGACAAAGAGAACCCATTAAAAACATTTAGATCACAATTTCCAATATTTGGAGGATCTGGGTTGCAGGCCCATAAAGCAAGTGCGATGAATAAAAATAAATGCTTCATACTTTTGGAGTTAAAAACAAATAACGCCAGTATAGAAACTAAAGTATTTTGCATTTAGATTGAATACATGGATCAACCTGTAGAAGTGAAATTATTAAATAGGAACTGGAGAAACAGCCATCATTTTGTGTGCAGAATACTTTCATTCCATTGATGTATGATGGCCGCGATTTGCTCAATCCCTTCCGTCACGGCAGCAGGTCCGGGTTGCAGGATGATATCTGATTTCATCTCATAGATGTGGTCGTTACTGACCGCCGATATCGTATGCCAGTTTTCTCTGGAGACAAGTTTTTCTTTTTTAAATTTCTTTCCGCACCACGAAGCGATGATGATATCAGGATTGCGGTTGACGACTTCCTGATGATCTGCAATAATTCGACCCTTGGCGAGCGAAGCCACCTCTCCCTCTTTGAAAATATCAATACCTCCAGCCAGTTCGATTAATTCGCTGACCCATCGAATACCTGAAATTAAAGGATCGTACCATTCTTCGAAATAGACTTTGGGTTTTGCAGGTATCATCAGGCTGCTTTGGTAAATCTTGTCCATATCATCCCGGATCTGATTTACCAGTGCAATGGCTTCCATGCTTTTTCCGACGAGGCTTCCAAGCTGTACCATCATATTCAGTATTTCGTCTACACTCCGATGATTATTTATCCAAACAGTAATTCCGTTGGCGATCAGTTCCCTGGCGATATCAGCTTGTATATCGGAGAAGCCAATGACCAGATCAGGTTGCAATGCGGTGATCTTAGGGATATCGGCCGTCGTAAAGGCAGATACTTTTGGTTTTTCTTTCCTTGCGCGTTTAGGTCGAACCGTAAAGCCTGAGATACCAACTATTCGATCCTCTTCCCCTAATAAATAGAGTGTTTCCGTGGGTTCTTCGGTCAGGCACACGATACGTTTTGGAAAAAAGTCAACAGGTGGAATCATTTGTCATCCGAATTTCTGTATGGACAATGCTTACATCCTTGAGTGCAGCAATATCCTCTTTTGAGAAGATAGCTGGCAGTGAATACCCAGTGGCCGGATTCGTTGATGTAATAATCCTCTCCATGCACCAAAGTTCGTTGGGGGGGATGATTTTTATTAATTCCTGTATTCTTATCTTCTTTCAAGCTGTT
>DATHZY010000527.1:0-2490 GCA_035458325.1 Saprospiraceae bacterium
CATGATCTATTCCTATTGTGTAATAATCATTTGAATTTCGCACACCTTGAATGATCCACCAATATCCAGGGCGCATTCCTTCAATTGCCTCCAATCTACCTGAAGATAAAGTATCCAAAATAATGGGAATACTTTTTTCGATTATTATATATGACGATTCCGTTCTAAGTAGGGATGTGTAGAAAAGAGCATCAACGAATACTCTTAAAGGTGATCCTAGTATTTTTAAACGTTGATGTAATAAAAGAACTAAATTATCGTCATTGAATGACAAAAAAAGTCCACCGTCAGATATGGGATATTCACCAGATGTCGTCCCGCACCATTCATCGTTAACAGAGCCAGGGCTTAGATCTACTGAATTTGCGATCAACTCATGATTGCCATCATTAATCTTGCAGCCATTTGAGTATAAGAGCAATTTGCCATTGAAATCTGATAAGGAAGTATTAAAATACCCCATACTCATAGGTCTGAATAAAGTATCAATTATTCGATATCCCTTATCAAAACTTATTTCCTGACTCAGTGGATATGGACTCGAAAGGGGATAGCTTTGAACTCCTAATTGCCAGTTATAGTCACCCTTTCCCTGGGAATGACCTAAACTATACAACAACGTAATTATAGATATATAAAAAGTGCGTTTCAATTTTCAGTCTTCATAAGGTAAATATAAAAAAACAACCCTCAACATCCAATGTCAATGGTTAGGGGATCTTGAGTGAATATCGAATGTCTAATGAAACATACTTTTCATATACTGTTTGTGAGGTATAAAATCACAATCTCAATACAAAACATAACCCACTGATATGTCATTTGACCAATCCACACGCCACCAACCACGACCAACCCATTATCCCTATCCCTTCCCCCATACCTCAACTCCCGCCCCGAATTGTATCTTTACCCTATTCAACCCTCACCTAGAAACAATATATGGGAACTATACGCGCTGGCATTACCATCGGAGACATCAACGGTATCGGCCTTGAAGTCATCATCAAGACACTGTCGCACCCTTCGGTGACACAGCTTTGCACACCGGTGATCTACGGATCCAGCAAGGTAGTCAGCTACCACAAGAACATCGTCAATCCCGGGGACTTCTCCTTCCATACCACCGCCACCGCTGATAAGATCTATACCCAGAAGATCAATGTGGTCAATGTATGGCAGGATAATATCAATATCGCCCTCGGAAAAGAGACCGAGGAAGGCGGCAAAATCGCCCACATCGCCCTCGACCGGGCCGTACGAGACCTCAAGGACGGCCACATCGACCTGCTGGTCACCGCACCGATCAATAAGAACGCCATGCAGATGGCCGGCTTCCAATACCCAGGCCACACCGAATACCTCGCCCACGAATTTGGGGTCAAGGAAGGATTGATGATGATGGTCACCGATACCCTCAAGGTAGCGATGGTCTCCGGCCATATGCCGCTGAGCCAGGTTGCTCCATCCATCACCCGTGAGTTGATCAGGTCCAAGCTGGATGTCCTGATTAAATCCCTCAAGATCGATTTTGGAATCGCCCAACCCGTTATTGCCGTCCTGGGTCTCAACCCCCATGCAGGGGAAGCCGGATTCCTGGGCAAGGAAGAAGAAGAAATCATCCGCCCGGCAATCATTGAAGCCAAGAAGTCAGGTGAAATCGTCATGGGCCCCTATTCCGCAGATGGCTTTTTCGGATCCATGAACCATAAGAAATTTGATGGCGTGCTGGCCATGTACCATGACCAGGGCCTGATCCCTTTCAAGATGCTCCATTTCCATGATGGGGTCAACTATACTGCCGGATTGCCTTATGTGCGGACTTCACCAGACCATGGTACTGCCTATGAGATTGCAGGAAAGAACGAAGCTGATCCTACTTCTTTCAAATCAGCCCTGTTTATGGCACTCGATATCTTCAGGGCTCGTGACCGTCACCGCAAGGACACCGCCAATGCCGTCAGAAAAACACCAAAGCCTTCCGAGATTCCTGAAGAGATGTAATGGTTAGATTACATGATCTTGGTTTATCAGGCCTGGGAAGACTTTGGTCACTGAAAATGAACAAATTTTAACTTCACGAGCATCCTTGGGTGTTTATCATTTTTGGGATGCACCCATATCTCCAGATGTCGACAGCGCTGAAGGCGCTACATATTGAATGGTATAGTAGTCTAACTCATGCAGGTTGTACAACTTGATGGTCCTGATCAGTTTCTCTGAATAGGAACAATCCGATGCATAGCCACAGATCTGGAGACCCTTGGCCCATTGTTCATACTCGGTCTTGTCATACACAAACAAAGGCTGGTAGTGCGGCGTGGTCATCAGGAAGTCGCTGTGGTCCGCATAGGATGCGATCACAGAATCATATTTACGAAAACAAGAAGGAATCAGTTTGCCATTGGCATCACGGTCATCATCCGGATGATAATGTGCACTACCTGTCCAATAGCTCTTGCATTTGATACCGAAATGATTATTGGTTTC
>DATHZY010000528.1:0-2729 GCA_035458325.1 Saprospiraceae bacterium
GAATACCGCATCCTTGGGAAACGAAACACCATCGACTATCTGGGATTTTTTACACAAAACGGAACGTATGGAACTCCGGGAGGAATGGCCCCATGCGGGGTGCTGGAAGGTAAAGACCTGCAAATGGAAGACGACGGCAGCTTTGAAATCATCTTAAGTAGAGAAAGGAGAGGGAAGAACTGGCTGAAAATTGAAGACGCCTCCAGTCTCCTGATCGTGCGACAAACTTTTCTGGATCGGAAAAATGAGCTACCGGCCGAATTAAGAATAGAAAACCTGGATGGACGTAGGTTTCCAAACCCTGTAACTCCTGAAAAGATTGATAAAGGCCTTGCTACTGCGGCCCTGTTTGTAGCAGGCGCCCCCGTCCTCTTTGCCAAGTGGGCCCATGGATTTAAGAAGCATGTCAACCAATTACCCATTTTTGATCCCGCAGTATCGAATGCGGCAGGTGGTGACGCAAGTATTATCTATCACCATAGTTATTGGAAACTTAAGGATGGGGAGGCGTTAATTATAGAATTTATTCCACCGGATTGTGATACATGGAATTTTCAATTGAACAATTACTGGATGGAGTCACTGGACTACAGGTATTTTCCTATTTCAATCAATAAGCATTCTGCAGTGACGGAAAGTGATGGGAAAGTAAAAATCATCGTCTCGTCAACGAATCCCGGGCTGCCAAACTGGATAGATACCTGCCGCCATCCGGAAGGCACCATGTGTCTCAGATGGTATCGACTTGGTCAGGGAGCATCCCCTGTCCTGCCAGTCTGTCGCGTCGTGTCACTGCAAGATATTACGAGGCATGCCTAACCAACGAGAAGTAACAGTCTCCTCCTTCAGGGACAAGCCTGTTTGGTTCAATATCATCAACAGTGTCTGGAAGGGTACTTATCCCATAGGCACAAAGGTCAACCTGGACAAGGATCATCTGATCCGGCTTGCCAGGAAACAAACAGGCCTTCAGTATTTTGGAGATGATTTCTGGGAAGAACCGTTGGAGCGGTTGCTGGATGCGATCGAGCATGAAGCACAATTGCACCCCGTCGGCAGGTTTATTACACAACAACGCATGACCAGTCTGCTGGCCATCAGGCTTAGGGCAGAAGAAGCGTTTAGAAAATATCCGGCCATACTCGAACAGGAGTTGTATCCGGTACAATTGATCTGTGGCTTGCAACGAACAGGTACGACAAAGTTGCAACGATTGTTGTCTGCGGATCCTGATAACAGGGTATTGTATAGTTGGGAAGCTATCAATCCTGTGCCTTTGAGTGACCAGCCTGACGAGATTGAACAAAGGAAAAAAGCTGCACGGCTCAGTGAAAAAGCATTGCGCCTGATGGCACCCGGATTCTTTTCTATCCATCCGGTCGAGTATGAAAAGCCTGAGGAGGATATCCTGTTATTGGATACGACCTTCTTAAGTACGACGCCGGAAGCCACTATGTTTGTACCTTCCTATGCCGCGTGGCTCGAGCAAACGGATCAATCGCCTGCTTATGCCTATCTGGTTAAGCTCCTGAAATATCTGCAATACCAGCGCCCCGGAAAACGATGGGTTCTTAAGAGCCCGCATCACATGGAGTTCCCTGATCTGGCAAAAAAGCATTTTAAGGATGTTCATTATATCTGGACACACCGGAATATTACGGAGAGCTTGCCTTCCTTCCTGAGTATGGTTGCGCATAGCCAGACGATTTTCAGTGATCAGGTGACGTTGGAAAGGGTCGTCAACCATTGGGTGAGAAAGACCGGGTATATGCTATCAAAAGGAATCCAATTCAGGAAAGAAAACCCTCAGGAGAAATACACCGATGTCATGTATCCTCAGCTTATTACATCTCCGATGGCTGTTTTGGATGACATCTATCGTTTTGGTGAACCTGTATCCGAGGGTTTATTGCAAAAGTTCCAGGAGACGGAGCAACAGAATAAACAATATCGCTATGGAAGACACACCTATAAGCTGGAGGATTTCGGCATCCGTCAAGAGGACGTAAATGAAGTGGTGAACATATACAAAGAGTTTGTCAATACATTGAAATAGCACATGGCAGAAGCAAAGGGAAGGTATTCAAATGCATTCACGGCCACTTTGGCGGGTATCGCCGATTTGGTCCGCAAACAGAAGAATGTTGTGGTGCTGAGTGATGATGATGTCATCACCGGGAAAAATGTATTGATTACAGGGGCAAGTTCAGGACTCGGATTCG
The DNA here is from genome assembly GCA_035458325.1 of Saprospiraceae bacterium. Classification (GTDB taxonomy): domain Bacteria; phylum Bacteroidota; class Bacteroidia; order Chitinophagales; family Saprospiraceae; genus Opimibacter. The sequence continues at coordinate 2,223 of DATHZY010000528.1, forward strand.
AGGCTGCGGTCCAGATGGCAAGAAGGGGAGCCCATGTATTTATGGCATGTCGGAGCGGCATTCCGGAGAAAGGAGATCTCGTCACGAAGCTCACCGGAAATGCAAGCATAGTCATGCTGCCTGTTGATCTATCGGATATAGAATCCGTGCGGCACCTCGTAGGACAACTGAAGGGCGCTGATGTGAAGATTGATGTGCTCATCGAAAACGCAGCGGTTGTGCCCGCCCGGAGCAGGAAAACAAAACAGGGTCTCGAGGAAATGTTTGTGGTGAATTATCTCTCCAAATTCCTGCTGACCCGGTGGCTTCTTGACCATGAATTGTTTAATACAGCACATGGCCATGTGCCGCGCATTATTTTTGTTTCCTCGGAAAGTCACCGCAATCCAAGAGCATTTGACTGGGAGGGTTTTGGAAAATACAAGGAATATTCCATGGGAAAGACGGTGGAATTGTATGGGTATTATAAATTGCTCATGACAACGTATGCGAATGAATTAACGAGAC
>DATHZY010000529.1:0-11376 GCA_035458325.1 Saprospiraceae bacterium
CAAAATAAACTCGAGGAGCTCAAACTCAATATTGACCTGACTAAAAGCAAATTGGTCAATGATTCATTGCTGATGGTACGGCAGCAAAACCTATGGGCCCAGAATCTGGGTTCGAAGATCGAAGTCGAAAGAGCTGAACTCAATTTTAAGAATGCCAAAACGGCCTATTCCTCTGCACGGCTGAGATATGCTGATGAAAAAAGGAGATTGGAAATCCTATCCAAACAGGCTCAAAAAAATCTCCAGATCTCCATCAAGAATGAAGGTGACTTCACGATCACCAGCAATATCAACGGAAGAGTCTACGCCCTCCTGAAAGAGCAGGGTGAAATGGTCAATACACAAACACCGCTGGCCGTCATCGGTGATGCCACAGATTTCATCCTGGAATTGCAGGTGGATGAATATGATATCACCGCTATCAGGCCAGGACAGGAGGTTAAAGTGACGATGGACAGTTATAAAGGACAGGTTTTTGACGCCATTGTATCCAGGATAAATCCCATCCTGAATGAGCGGTCTAAAACGGCGCTCGTCGAAGCTGTTTTTGTAAAGCAACCACCCTCCCTGTATCCAAACCTGACCCTGGAGGCAAATATCCTGTTGGAGGTAAAAGAGAATGTACTCACCCTGCCTCGCCAGTATATCTATAAGGATCAGTTTGTGATCACTGAGTCAGGTGACACCATCGCCATCAAGACCGGGATCAAGGACTATCTGAAAGCCGAAATCCTCGAAGGCATCACTGAAAAAGACGTGCTCATCCTCCCCACCCTATGAGGTACAAGCTCCTGGTGAATATTGCAATAGCGCTATCCATGGCAAGGTGGAAGCAAACACTGGTGGCGGCAGTTGGTGTAACTTTTAGTATCACCATGTTTATCACCCTGCTGGGCTTTATGAACGGGTTAAATGATATGCTGGATGGCCTGATCCTCAACAGGACCCCGCACATCAAACTCTACAACCTATTAAAACCATCAGCGGTCCAGCCGGTTCAATTAACTGAAGCTTATAAGGATCATTATCACTTTATCCGCTCCGTAAAACCCTATGGTGGCAGGCTTGAAATCTATAATGTCAATCCCATCATTGATGCCGTGATAAAGGATGAAAGAGTGCTGGGTGTGGCCCCGAAAATTTCAACACAAGTCTTTTACACCGTAGGTGCCGTGGATGTGGCAGGCGTCATCAATGGTGTTGATGTAGAAGCAGAAAACAACTTGTTTTTCTTCAGTACGTATGTCACAACCGGCAACTATATCGACCTGAAAAATATTCCAAACAGTATTATCCTCGGTAAAGCCGCTGCAGATCAGATGCTGGCGAAAATCGGTGATGTCATCCAGGTCACTACCGTCACCGGTGAACAACAACAACTTAAAGTCGTCGGGTACTTTCAATCCGGCCTCAATGACCTGGACAAAGTCCAGAGTTATACCTCCCTGAATACCGCACAAAAGCTACTGGGTGAATCCAGGAACTATATCACTGACCTGCAGGTCAAGCTGAAGGACATAGATCTCGCCCCCGCTATGGCGAAAGAATACAGCGTCCTGTTTGGGATCGATGCGGAGGATATCCAAACTGCTAATTCGCAGTTTGAAACCGGCAGCTCTGTCAGGTCAACTATTTCATATGCGGTAGGGATAACCTTGCTTATCGTGGCAGGCTTCGGGATCTATAATATCCTCAACATGATGATCTATGAGAAAATGGATTCCATTGCGATCCTCAAGGCCACCGGATTTTCAGGGGCAGATGTAAAGCGGATATTCATCATGATTGCCCTGAGTATCGGCGTGATAGGCGTTATGTTCGGGTTGATATTTGGCTTCCTGGTTTCATCGTTGGTGGACCAGATCCCATTTAACACTCCCGCCTTGCCACGCATCAAAACTTTTCCGGTCAACTACAGTCCTAAGTTTTATATCATCGGTGCCACATTCGGGATCTTCACTACGTACCTGGCAGGATACCTGCCTTCCAGGAAAGCAAGTAAGGTGGATCCCGTCGTCATCATCAGAGGCAAGTAACATGACAGAAAAAGTACTGGAGGCCGTAAAAATCAACAAGCACTTTGATGGTGCCCAGGTACAGCATGTACTCAAGGATGTGAGTTTCTCTGTCAACAAGGGAGACTTTGCCTCCATCGTCGGCAAATCCGGGTGCGGAAAATCCACCCTGCTCTATATCCTCTCCACGATGGATACGGACTATGAAGGCGATTTGTTTATCGATAACCAGCCTATGCGCCTAAAAACAGAAGCTGAACTGGCCAGGGTGCGTAATGAAAAGATCGGTTTTGTGTTTCAGTTCCATTACCTGCTCAATGAGTTTTCAGTAGTGCGCAACGTCATGATACCCGGATTGAAATTGGGCAAGTACGCTGAGAAGGAACTGGAAGAAAGGGCGATGGAAAAACTCAGGATATTCGGCATCGATGACCAGGCCCGGAAATTGCCCAATCAATTGTCCGGCGGACAAAAGCAACGCGTAGCCATCGCCCGGGCACTCATCAATGACCCGCTCATCATCATGGGGGATGAACCTACCGGCAATCTCGACAAGAAAAACAGTGAGATTGTCTTTGATCTTTTCCAGAAATTAGCGAGCGAATACAAGCAAACCCTACTCATTGTCACTCACGATATGGAATTTGCCCAGGCGACAGACCATGTGATTGAAATGGAAGACGGAAGGATTGTTAAGTGAAAAGTGAAAAACGAAAAGTGAAAAATGGATATATTCGAGAAATAATGATTTAAATGTAGAGACGCGATTAATCGCGTCTCTACATTTAAATCACTTTTCACTTTTCACTTAAGAAATGGCCTTTATAAACCTTCGTACCGATCTCTTTGGCATAACGAGTCTGCTGGATTTTCGTCCGGAGACAGCAGCCCCATTATGCAGGCTGACGCAAATACTGCTGCGTGGTCAATCGACACTGACACAAGCAGAACGGGAATTGATTGCTGCACATGTTTCATCGCTCAATGAATGTAAGTTCTGTTCTACAGCACACACTGCGGCAACCTGCCTGCTGCCTGGTGGAAGAGAAACAGGAATTGAACCTATGCAAACGGACCTGGATGTATTGCAACTCAGTGATAAAATGAAATGCTTGTTGAGCATTGCGGCCAAAGTGCAAAAAAACGGAAACCAGGTAACGCAGGGGGATATAGATTTAGCACGCCAATCTGGAGCCACGGATCTGGAGATTCATGATACGGTGTTGATCGCAGCCTTGTTTTGCCTGTACAACCGATACGTTGATGGACTAGGCACTATGACACCATCAGATCCTGAGTTCTATACCCACCTTGGAAAAAGAATTACGACCAGGGGATACCTGATGCCTGAAGATGGATATCATCCGGCAGATTACGACTCAAATTAAATTTCAAGCCATATGCCATACATAGATACGCAAAATGATATTCCAGGTATTCGGGGCTTAATGCAATTCAGGCCTGATGTGGCTGTTGCATTAAATCAACTTGCCCAGGTTTTATTAGCGGATGAAGCTTCCTTACCAAAACGTGATCGTGAACTGATCGCTTCCTTTGTTTCCTCGCGCAACCATTGCACCTTTTGCATGACATCCCATGGAGCCATTGCTGCGCATCTACCGGAAGGTAACCAGGAATTAGTTGAAGCGATCTGGAAGGATTATCAAAATGCTCCGATCGGGGATAAATTGAAATCACTTCTTCATATCGCTGAAAAGGTAGCCCGGGGAGGACTGCATGTGACACCCGGTGACATAACCGCTGCAAGAGCCACAGGGGCAAGCGATCTGGACATACATGATACGGTGTTGATCGCTGCGACATTCTGTATGTTCAACCGATATGTCGATGGACTGGGTGCAACGACTCCTGATGATCCCGGGTTTTATGAAATCGTTGGAAAACAAAGAGCCGAAGAAGGATATCTCACAAAATCCATCCTGGTCAAGGATATTTAAAACCAGGTCCGGCTCTCTCTTCTGCTCATCCTCTCCAGGCACCGTTTTCGTAATCGCACGACACCAGACACATTAGAAAGAAAAAGGGGAAGAACCACTACCGGCTCCTCCCCCATTCAAAATGTTATGCAATTTTCTATTGTTTAACCAGCTTCTTCACACCACGGAAATCAGCAGTCCTTAGTTCATAATAATAAACTCCGGCGGGTATTCGCTGCAGATCCACCTGTACCAAATGGTGACCTGCCGTATAGGTTTCATTACTTAATTGCCTGAGCAGATTTCCGGTCATGTCATATAGGTTCAGTTGCAGTTTTTCTGTCCTTGGTATGGTAAATCCAATGACCGAGGTATTTGCGGCAGGATTTGGTATATTCTGTTCCAGTTGATACCCTTCAAGCATTTGATCAGCAATGCCCGTGGTAAAGCCAAAGAAAGGATACGGATTATGAATCCAGCCAAATATGCCATCTGCTACAAAATGGAGTTGTTGCCCATTGCCAATATACACGGCGCCACTCTTTTCGTTTTTAATCCTGAACTCAATGGGTTTGCCGAGATCTGCTACATTTCCATTGACGAGCATGAGGACACGGTAGGCATCTACAGCCGCTTCATAAGTCAGGATTCCGGTTCCACGGCATTGTCCATCAATGAATGCACCGACGATAAAGTCTTCTTCATGTCTCTCCCCTATCATATCCAGATCTGCATATCCGGTGACATTCATGTTATATTCAAACAAGGATGGGTCTACTTCAAAGCCGTCACTCCTGGAAGGATCAAAGATGATATTACCTGCATTGGACAAGAATAATTTATAACCGGCACCAGGTGTGAAAAACTTCAGGTTGCCGAGCCAGGCATCCAGTCCTGAATCAAAAGTTGCAAATTTATCCTGGCCCTTCAGGATATTCCCTTGAGCTGGATTTAGCATACTCAACACGGAGTCCACTGGTTCAGGATTTAAACGTGGAAAACCTATCCAATTCCAGTTGGCCACCGCCGGAACAACAATCGTTGTAGCCGAGGGCAAACCTTCAACCCGTAATGTATCCGGACCATTGGTAAGGTTGACCAGATATCCGGTACCTAGTTGAAGATTCTGCAGATTACCACTCCATCCTGATCCGGGACTGTATTGAGTCGTCTGAGATTTGGATTTGATGGTGATTGAATTACCGGCAGGCGAATTGAGTAGGTTTTGGAAAATATGTTCCCTTGACATATCTCCGCTGGATACATTAAGGGAAATCCAATTCCATCCCTTGCTGAGTGGTATCACCTGGTGGAATCCTTGCGGATGGAGGATGTAAGGGTTAGCTACTGTACCGGTCGTGAGGTCCAGTGTGAAAGTGAGCTTTTCCACCGCACCGTACTCCACCCCATTGAGCGCGTGCCAGAAACGGAAGTCAACCGTTTCGGCACCGCCGCCTCCCTGGTTATTACTGTGGATCGTCAGGAAAGCACGATACAAATTCAATTCCGGCAGGTACTCTATATTCGTAAATCCCCTCAGTTGTCCACCAACAAAAGCCCCGATGAGATCCCGGGTATCTGCCGAAAGATTGGTATTGGTCGAATCAAGGCTGAACTGCGCGACGACATTCATCGTGTATTGATATTGGCCTGGATCGAAGGCCCAATTGACCGGCTTGGCGAGCAATTCAAACGTAACATTCATTGAAACCGGAAGATCATCGACCATGGCCGAAACAACACCTTGATAAATACCAGGGGTCAGGGCGTCACTAACAATAAAATCAACGGTGTAATCATCTTCAGATAAAATGGTTCCCCTGGTCTGCACCGGTGTGAGCCAATCCGGGTAATCTATTAACAATGGATCATCGGTCGGGTCGAGTGAAAAGACCTTGCTCAACAGAGATGTATTCTTCAGGATAGCCGAGAAGGAGTTTGTTTGCCCTTCGCGACCCACGACCACCAGCTCCTCCGGATCCCAGAAGACTGGGCTGACATTGACGAGGAAGGACCATTGTGTAGGATATTCCTGCACGTTGCCATTCAGGTCCTCCAGCTGATGAACCCTGGCCGTTACCAGCACTCCATCCAGCGAAGGCTGGTCAATCAAAGGGGGATCTGTATTGATGATCAGTTTATTTTCAAAACAAGATGTGGTAAATGGAATAGCCTCATCTGTATCCTCCCGAACCAGAGTGATCTCATGTGGATAACTTCCAAAATCACAATTGATCAGTTTGTCAAAACTCACACTGACTTCCTGGCCTTCTCTCAGGAAACCATCAGATGGTGTCGGTATACCAAACGGTGCAATCGAACTCCTGTCAATGATCCCCGTTTTTTCTGAAGAGTATGTTATACCACCTTCAATGCCACAATTCGCTCTCGCCCTTAGCCTGTATTCACCATCAGGAAACTGGGAGACATCCAGGTAGACATCATAGAATGGTCCGGAAATTTCGTCTTTATCAATTGTTATCTGGTCAACATATCCCTGCCCTTCCATCTTGAGTTGAATGGTCATCGACTGGAACAATTCATTGTTGACATCATACCCTGTAAAGGTCGCATGGATAATGTCGTTGCTCTGTTGATTGACCAACCATCCATCATCCGGTTTATTCAAGGCAATATCCGTGCAGGAAGTCTGCCATTCAATCCTGGTAATCCAGGCTGTATCCGAATTGGTCAGGTTCCCATTGTCCTGCCACAGTGGATATTCACATGTCGGATAAACCATAACGGCAATATCTTCATACAGCGAAGCCAGCGGACCCTGGTCAAAGGATAATACGAGGTTCTTCGTCTGGTTAGGAGTGAGGAAAAATGTTCCTTCCCCGCTTCCGATCCACTGACCGGCGAGTGTGGCAATCAACCCATCCGGATTAGTGGTAGGGACCACCCTGACACCATACTCACGTGTTTCAAAACTTTCGCTGACGTTAGTGATTTGAGTAACAAAGTTAGCAGCCTCTCCCTGGGGAATATTTGTCAATTCCGGAGGAAGAATCTGGATGGTTGCACGATCACGCGCTTGTGAGCCTGGTTCCTGTGGGCAACTTGTGGTACCGAGTTTCAATCTGAATGCAGGCACGTTATAATCATTATCCTGCAACACATCGACACTGAAGAAGTCTCCGATGTCATTGTCATTTAATTCATAACCCACTGTCCGCGTAGTCGTGGTATCATTTCCGGTATTGATAGAAGAAGAAAATCTGAAATTTCCCATAATTCCTACCTCGCTGTCAAACCAGATTCCATTGGCATTGTCTGCCTTAATACCTGCGGCAAATGTGGAATTGACAAAGCGATTGTATTCGTAGGAGACCATGGTGACCGAATCACTTGATGATTCCCTGCTGATGGGTGCACCGGCACTGAAAGAAATATTTTCCACAAATGTGGCTGAAGAGTCCCTCGCAATCCGGTTCTTATTCAGGATATTGACCCATGAAAGACTATCCGCAATCAGGTTATTGACCTCCGCCTGGTCTTCTGGGGATAACGATGAAAAAGGCTGGCCATCCAGTATATTGTTCTTAATCAGCGACAGCGTCGGCAGCAAGGTACTTTCAATGTGCTTTTCCGTATAGACAAATGTGGTAGCAAAATCTTCAACAGCAAGGGCTGGTACGATATCCACATCCCCTTTGCAGGAATCCAGATCAAACGTCAGTTGTTGTGAAAGTGAAAATTCCTGGTTGAACGCCGCACCGATATAGACATCACCATCATGACCCGTCAGGTTTTCAATATCGGAGGTAGAAAAGCGTTCGTTGAACGTCACGGTGGTAAAAATGCCATTTCGATCAAACTGATCCTGACCGGCGCTGGCCTCAAACTTAATACGTGTACTCAATCCATTGGTCGAGAAAGGTGTAATGACTTTCGCCCCGATGAGTACATTCAGATATAGCCCGGCATCTCCACCCACCAGCATTTCATTGGTGGTAAAACTGGTGAAAGAAGTCCCTTCATCAATAAAGCTTGAACTGCCATCTCCGGGTGGATCATGCAGGATCACCATGGGAATCTCCGGAGTCCGTGTGATGAAGCTTGGTGTATTATTCTTTGCCCCTGTAACGAATACCCAGTATTCAATAGGCTCGGGCTCAATCAGGTCCACCTCCGGAATGATATAGAGCAACTTCTCATGATCATGATAGGTTGGATTGGAGGCGACAACAGGTTCTCCGGCATCGATCTGGTAAGCTGCAATACCTCCCTGGATGGGCACATAAACCGCTTTACCTCCGCGGTCGCTGATGAAATCATAAATCTTCAGGAACCCGGTGTCGATATAACAATCCGTTCCCAACAATTCCTTGACCTCAAATTCGATATAATAACTTGTACCCTGCTCCATAATAACAATGTTATCACCTTCAGAATTGGTACATGAAGACAGTACTTCAGCGCCGGCTTCTTCAAAATCGGTCGTGATGACTAATGGCGACCTGTATACAAACCGGACTTTTGGTGAGATGTCACCATAGAGTGTATCGAACTCCGTAATCATCATCGTATCTGCCGGGGTAATGACAACCGAGTCATTTGGCAATGTATCTATAGACATCGGTGTGATAATGACTGTGTCTGTCTGAATGATGGTTTCCGCAGTATCCCTCACGGTCAGATCGATCACTACAGGCCTGTTGCCTATCTGGTCGAGGATATTTGAAATATTTGGATTTCCTGTATCAAAAACATCTGTCACCTCCACGGAATACTCCCGGGCCGGCAGGTCTTCAAGGGTCAGCAATCCATTGCCGTCTGTATAAAACGTCTCATTAAAACAATTTCCCGGAGAAGTAACGAGTACTTCAACGGAATCCCCAAGCGAAGCCTGGCAGCCGGCCTGGACCACGATCTCCAGATCGTCCGTTTCAACATCTGTAAAATCAATATCCGTGTTGTCAGCAAGAATCAGGAGGGTTGTAACCGGGTCACCTGCGCCGTCCTCAAAATGATGATGCAGAAACTCCGGTTTAAAGGAATAGGTCCCTTCATCCTGGATTGCAAAGGACCAGTTGCCTTCGTTATCTGTCAGGATTCCGTAATCAAGGTCATTGACCAGAATCTTTACATCCTTTACCCCGCAGACCGCATTGGTGGAAGAAAGAGGATAAGTCACCTGTCCGCCAACAGTAAAGACTGTCAGATCGGTAAAGTCAACACCATCCGCTTCCTTGCCATTTTCGTCAAGCGTCCTGAAAATGGTATCTGGTGAAAACTCATGGGGTATGGTACCGGATTTGTAGGGTACAACCCTGAATTCGGCTTCCGTGTAATAATATATGTCCTTGATTTCATAATAACCTTCTGCATCTGTAATGGCACAATATGTATTGGTACAATTCTGGGGTATCCCAAAACCACCGGACGGAATCGAATCAAGCAGGGTCACATTCACTTCCACACCAGAAACACCTGCGTTAAGTTTTGATTTGACGTGGCCCTTAATTTTTCCATTCGGACGGCTATAGCCTGTTTCTGATCCCGTCAGAAAGGTGTTACCGTCTGTCACCGGGGTAACATAATACGTGTAGGTCCATCCAGGAATACCGGTTTGGTCATTGTAAGCTCGCGCACTTCCGGCGACAATGGCCAGCTCTTCAAGTCCTGTGCTGTCAGGAATACTTCGTTCTACGCGTATTTCATCAGCGGCAACGGCAATATCATTCCAACTGAGTTTCGTCCGTCCATAAAAATCACCATCACTCGCCTCCAGGCCTATATCGAAAGTGGAACCTTCATCACTGACACCGGAAGATTCCTGTACACCCCAGTCTCTCGTCAGGGTCTTTACAGTATAGGTGTGGACCTCACCGGGAGTAAGTCCATCATCCGTGTATTGCGTAACTCCACCGGCAACAGAATCGATCAGGATATTATCCCGGTAGATCCTGTATTTGTGATTAGCATTGGGTATGTTAGTTTCAATATCCCAGGTCAATTCGATCCATGTGTCATACAATTCATCTGTCGCTTCCAGGCCAGATGGATTCTTTATACCATAGGTAGCAAGGATAATGGAATTATTGGCGTTTGTATGCTTGTCGCAGGCTTTGGGATCACATGGAGCAATGCCGCAATTCAAGCAGCCGTCTCTTTTCTCTGTTCCATGGTAATGGGTCGTGAGATAAATAGTCTGATAATATCCAGGCCCTGGATATAACGTAAAACTCCCGGAAACATCCAGGTCAGTGACTTCGAATTCTTCCTCGCCGGACTGAAAAGAATTAAGGCAAAATACCGCGCTTCTCGTTTCAGAACAATCACAACGATCGGTATCCAGATTGCTATAGGAAAAATTGATGTAGTAATCACTGCCCTCGTTGTTCCAGGAGTAATCATGGCCTACAACAGCAGGTGGGAATGCTTCCTCCGGGAAAAACCAGGAAAAGAGGCTTAAAAACAGGGTAATAGCAAGTGTTTTCATTATGAAATGATTTGAGGTTGGGGAATAAACTTTAATACATTGTTGAATTGGAATGGAAGCTGGGTTTCAGGCATAGTCAAGTGGTTTGTGGATGATGAAAAAAGTACACACAAGATCAGCATAGCAAAAAAGGTCCGCTACCCCCAATTTATGCGGGACTCCCCTCCCGCATAAATTCGGGATATGCCGAATGATATGATCAGGCTACATTTGAGAGATGAAGAAGATCAATCTCGGCATTATTGAAGATGAGCGGATGGTCATGGACAGTCTCATCATGCTGTTCGGCGAACAGCATGACATATGCCTGCACAGCACCGCCCCCAGTGTCGAGGATTTCCTGAACAATGAGGCAATTCAGGATATTGACATCATCCTCCTGGATATCCAGCTACCCGGCATGTCCGGCCTCGATGGCATCCGTCCATTGAAAGAACTCATTCCCAATTTGGAAATCATCATTCTAACCACGCATGAAGATGAAGAGATCGTCTTTAAGGCTCTGTATGCCGGGGCCTCCTCCTATGTATCTAAACGTACTTCCATCCTGAATGTATTAGAAGCCGTCAGAACCGTACACCGGGGAGGCTCCTATATGTCTCCGTTTATCGCCAGGAAAGTCATTGAGTATTTTTCTCCAAAAAAGAAAGAAGAAGACGCCCTGACCCCAAGGCAAAAACAAATCGTGCAGGCCCTCGTCGATGGGGATAGCTATAAAATGATAGCCCATAAATTTATGATCACCCCGAATACCGTTTCTGATCACATCCGTACCATCTACCGAAAGTTACACATCCATAGTAAGTCTGAATTGATCTCCAAATCATATAAAGGAGAGATTTGAATTACTCCGCCGTTAACACGCTTCATGCTTACCAGGATGATTTCCAATTTCAAATTTTGGTGCTTACCTTACGGGTAATCGGATGCGAATAATACTCCTCACCACATTTATCTATGTGGCGCTGGCCCACAT
>DATHZY010000530.1:0-3578 GCA_035458325.1 Saprospiraceae bacterium
CGGCCTTTGTTGGGTCATCCACGGTAACCGCGGAAAAATAATTTCCTGACCACGTACTTCTTTTGGGAGATGACAAAGAAGAGAATTTTCCGACGAGACGGTGAGTAAACACGTCCTTCTAACACTTATATTAATTTGGAGATTGTATGTACTTTTTTGACTTTAGTAGTCCTTTATAGTAAATCTCCTTTACATTCATAGACGCCAGTATCTTCTTATTGTGCAAGTTTATCCATTTCGAATCAAAATAGATACTATGTCTCGAATCATGCCTGTTGGGCTGTTCTTCATTTCTGCACTGCTTTCCATCAGCAGCCTGTTAGCCCAGGGAAATAAACTGAGTTTGGAAGATATCTATTCCAGTAATGCCTACAATTCAAAAGGTTTTGGGCCGGTCAGGTGGATGAAAGACAATAAAAGCTATTCAACACTTGAAAATAATGAGGGCGCAAAAGGTAATGACATCGTCAGGTATGATGTACTGGGCGGAACTAGGACGGTTCTGGTAAACGCAAAGCAGTTGGTGCCGAAAGGATCTGACAAACCGCTCAGCATTGCCAATTACATATGGAGTGATGATAACAGTAAACTTTTGATTTTTACAAATACCCGTAAGGTATGGCGTCAGCATTCAAGGGGAGATTATTGGGTACTGAATCTGAAGACCGGAAAACTCTCTCAACTGGGTAAAAAAATGGAGGAAGCCAGCCTCATGTTCGCAAAGTTCTCCCCGGAAGGTAAAAGAGTAGCTTATGTAAGCAAGCTTAATATTTTCATGGAAGATATCGACTCGGGCACAATTACTCAATTGACAAAAGATGGAGGAGACAACATTATCAACGGTACTTTTGACTGGGTCTATGAAGAAGAACTCGATTGCCGCGATGGCTTTCGCTGGAGTCCCGATGGAAACAGTATTGCATACTGGCAGTCTGATACAAAAGGTGTTGGCACCTTTTACATGATTAACAACGTGGATTCCAATTACTCGAAAATAATTCCCTTACCCTATCCTAAAGTAGGGACCACCAATTCAGCCGTCAAAATCGGCGTTGTCTCTGCAAAGGGTGGAACAACGAGATGGTTTTCAATCCCCGGAGACCCAAGGAATAATTACCTGGCCAGAATGGATTTTATACCTGGCTCCAATGAAGTGATCATTCAGCAGTTAAACCGGTTGCAGAATACAAATAAAATCTGGGTGGGCGATACCCGGACCATGGCCATTAAGAACATCCTGACCGATAAAGACGATGCTTTCCTGGACGTGCATGACAATACGGTTTGGCTTGATAATGCCAAATATTTTACCTGGACCAGCGAAAAAGACGGTTGGCTTCATTTGTATAGGGTATCACGGGACGGCAGGGAAATGATACCAATCACCAAAGGGAATTTTGATGTGATTCAGGTCAATTGCATTGACAATGCAGGCGGATATGTGTATTATATAGCGTCTCCAGATAATGCCACCCAACGTTACCTCTACCGCAGCAGGCTGGATGGAAGTGGCCAGGCTGAAAGAGTAACCCCTTCTGATTTATCAGGCCATCACAGCTATCAGATCTCCGCAGATGCATCATACGCGATACATAGTTTTGAAAATACCACAACACCGCGGCGCATATCGTTAGTCAACCTTAAAACACACCGGGAAATCAAATTGCTGGAAGATAACGCTATGCTGAAATCCAGGATCGAGGCCCTGGGCCTGGGCAAAAAAGAGTTTTTCAAAGTGGACATTGGGGAAGTGATACTGGATGCATGGATGATCAAACCCATGAATTTCAATCCTGGGAAAAAATACCCGATCCTGTTTTACGTGTATGGTGAGCCAGCAGGCTCTACAGTTCAGGATCAATGGAATGGCGGCGACAACCTTTGGCACCAGTATCTCAGCAACCAACTGGACTGTATTGTCATTAGCGTCGATAACCGGGGAACAAAGGTTCCCCGTGGCCGTGACTTCAGAAAATCTGTATACCGGCAGATCGGTTTACTGGCAGCCGACGATCAGGCAAAAGCAGCTAAAAAAATCATTTCAACCTTCCCTTATGTGGATGGAAAACGAGTAGGCATATGGGGTTGGAGCGGCGGCGGGCAAATGTCTCTTCATTGTCTGTTCCGTCATTCCGATGTCTACAATACTGCAATTGCAATTTCCTTTGTGTCCTTACAAACATTGTACGATAACATTTACCAGGAGCGGTATATGGGTCTGCCAACTGACAATACAGAAGGCTATAGAGAGGGATCTCCCATTACCCATGCCAGTAAGCTGCAAGGCAATCTCATGATCATTCATGGCACTGCTGATGATAATGTGCACTATCAGAGTTTTGAAATGCTTGTAAATGAATTGATCAAAAACAACAAACTATTTACCATGCTTTCATACCCGATGCGTGATCATGGTATCAGCCAGGGCAAAAACACAACATTACATATGCGAAGAAGTATGGAGAAATTCTGGAAGGATAACCTGTAGCAAATTTCTTAACGGATACTAAGTCAGAAATGTCTTAACCTAAGCCATTTATTTTTGTAACAAATCCTCAATTCCTGCAACTGAGCTCGCCAGTTCCGGCCCCAGCCTCCTGTAGCCAGTTTCTGTGATGAGGTAATCATCTTCCACTCTTAACCCACCAAAATCTCTGTAGGTCTCCAGCAGATCGTAATTGATGAATGATAAAAACCTGTTCTCAGCCCTCCATTTATCTATGAGCCTGGTATTGAAGTATATACCCGGCTCTATGGTAATTACAAATCCGGCTTCCAGCGAACGGCCCAGCCTCAGTGATTTCAACCCGAACTGTGAACTTTTTTCAAGTTCTGCAGTGTACCCAACATATTGCTCTCCGAGGTTCTCCATATCATGAACATCAAGACCCATCATATGGCCAAGACCACATTGGAAAAACATGGCGTGGGCTCCTTCCTCTACAGCCGCTGAAGGATCACCTTTCATCAATCCCAGCTGAATCAATCCTTCTGTTAATTTCAAACAAGAATGTAGATGAATGTCCTTGAATAAAACACCCGGCTTCAACATAGAAACTGCGGAATCATATGCCTCCATCACCACCTGGTTTATCTCCGCCTGTTTCTGACTGAATTTGCCAGAAGTTGGAAATGTTCTTGTAAGGTCGCCGGCGTAATGCATTCCATTTTCTGCTCCACAATCACATAATAATAACTCACCCCCGTTGATCCTGTTTCCATGGTAATAGTTGTGCAATACCTGCCCCTCAACAGTGAGGATAACGGGAAAAGAAAGGTTGCAGTTGAATGCCCTCGCTGTAGCTTCTACCTCGCTTACGATCTCATACTCCATTTTACCAATGCTTGTTGCCCTTATGGCGGCCTTCTGCATTTCCGCAGTAACCCCTATAGCCTCTTCGATCTGCACGATCTCCCCTTCTGATTTATAGGAGCGTAGGGAAACAATGGCTTTAATTAGATTCACCGAAATCCCTTTTTGAACCAAATGGCCAGATATGCCAAGAAGGGAAGACAGCCTTATCTCATCCTCGTGCCTGTAAGGTGGTAAGTAATGAATCACACCATTTATTTCCCTG
>DATHZY010000531.1:0-9338 GCA_035458325.1 Saprospiraceae bacterium
TAAAACTTACTGCATTCAGGTTGTCATCAAATCCTGTCAATTCATCGGTTTCAGCCCAGCCTAGAGTCACATCGAAAGTGTTACCACCTCCTGTAGTTTCCTTGATATCCCATACAGCATTTACAACATCTGTTGTCAATGCTACACCTGTCAAACCATTTCCGTCTGTCGGAGCGGCTAAAGCCCTTACGCTATAAGTATCATTTGGACCGGCGGTTACATTAAGTGTTGCAGGGTTGTAAGTAGAAGCATCAAAGCCAACAGGAAATTGAAAAGATCCGGGTGCGGAATATGCTTTTTTCATTTTACCAACCCCACCAGTAACAACGTATTCGTCCGAATCATGGCCTGTGACCGTACCTGCGCTTCCAATAGTCAGATCAAAAGCACCAAGAACGACCTTGCTGCTACCCACTGAGTTAAAGTCCAGGTTATTGTTGACCGTCATGTTACCAAGCAGGTTGACATTGAAGGTAGCGTCCTTCTGGATGACCACATTATGGAAAACGGCGGAGCCGGGTGTAACATCTGAGTTGGTGTTACCGCTAAATTTAAGCGTATTGGGCTGGCCGGCCTCCCAGGTACCCTGGTTGAGGAAGTTACCTTTTACTTCGATGGTCCCATCGTTGTCGATGGTCCCGGTGGCGGTATTCTGGATGCCACCTTCAACGTAAAGGGTGGCGCCCGCCTGCACCTTGATCATCGCCCCATCATTGTAGAGGAGTGTCTGCCCAAAACAAAAAGCAGGAACTGCACATAGGGCAGATAGAAGTATTCTTTTCATAGTCAAACCGCTGTTATCTTAGTTTCAAAATAGGGTAATCCTTATATAACGCTCTCAAAAATAGCACTTTCACTTTATCGTGGCGCGACTTTTTACTGAATCGTGCCAATTATTTAGTTATTGGTCATTTTGATTGAGTAAACCGCAATAACCCTCAATAAGGTCCATGCCGTACCAATTACATTTGACATAACCAGATGTCAAAGTACTCAAACCTGCTCATTAATTCAATATGGGGGTGCCGGGGAGAGGTTTAAATACAACAAAAACCTTGCCTCTTTTTCCTTGGGGGAATATGCAATGAGGATGACAATGTAGTCATAATATCCAATATTCCAAAGGGTTGGAATATTTTTTTGAGTTGATTCTTTTAATGTATCTGTTATCCCTTAATAATCAACTCATTCAAAAAAACTTAGTTGACCCACAAGGACTCGAACCTTGAATGACGGTACCAAAAACCGGAGTGTTACCATTACACCATGGGTCAATAAGGATTGCAAAGATAGTTTTTTCGATAAAAATTCAAAATATTTAACGTCGCATTTGCTCCGGAGTGCTCAGTAGATTAGGAGGTGAGGAGGTGAGGGGGTTAGAGGCTTATGGGCTTATAGGCTTATATAAGTTTATAGAAATAGCTGGAGATTGATGTTGGGCGTAAATTTTTAGCCGCTAATTTGCGCTAATTGACGCTAATGAGAATCCGTCTTCTGACAATCCTCCTTGCCCCTTGCCCCTTGCCCCTTGCTTTTGGGCCTCTTCAGCCCCTTAGGCCTCTTCAGCCTTTTCTGCCCTTCTGCCCTTCTGCCGTTCTTTACTTGACCACAAGGATCTTGGTCACCAGCGCATCCGGCTTATTAAACCCATCACTTCCTGCGGTTGAAAAAACGAGATAGACGCCTGTTTCTGCCTGCTGGCCATTGAGGTCCCTGCCATCCCAGATCGCCTGGCCACCCAATGACCTGGTTTCGAAGAGGATGGATCCTGTCACATCTGTTATTTTGACTACAGCATCCCGGGCAAGGCCCCTGATGGCAATCGGACCGTCATAGTCCGGGCGGACCGGATTCGGAAAAGCATAGACATCATCACTATGAATTGGTCCCCCATCAATAGCATCAGACCTGAGGCTCATGATACCTCCGGCTGTGGCCACATAGACCACCCCATTGTTGCCATCAATGGCTATATCAATGATCCGGTTGTCCAGTAAAGGACTGTTCGCTGTCGTATAGGAGGCTACTTCTTCATTACCGGCAGGTGACTGTACAAAAACCCCACTACCGGTTCCAAACCACTTGCGGTTAGCACCATCAATGGCAATCGAATAAATCGTTTCCTCCCCAAAGAGGTAGTTGAGGACCCCATCCTGCTCCACTTTGATCCGACTCCCCTGATGGCCGTTGAAGATATCTCCACCTCCATCAAAGACCACCGGACCTTCAGCCGTCCCGACCCATATATCACCCTCCACATCCACTGCCAGGCAGTTGACACTATTGGATGGTATAGCCGTATTGGAGGCGCTGAGCTGAACACAGCGATCGTCAGACTCGTCATCGATTGTCCCGCCATCATCAAAGACAATCAGGCTGGCTGCCTTGCTGTACAGCATGATCCACTTATAACCACGCCTGTCAACCACTATTTGTGCTGTATTAGTGCTGTTGGAGCATGGAAGAGGGAATGATTTCCACGTTCCATCCGTCTTTAAGACACTGAGCGGTTCCTCAGCAAGATAATTTGTGACCCATAGGTTATTATCATCATCAAAAGCCAGTCCGGCTATCCGCTCCCTGGCCGTATCACCGACAGCTCCCTGGAGCGAACTATTCGATTTATCAAAAACCGTATATGTTTCACCATCATATTTTAAAAGTCCTCCCCAGTATGAACCCACATAGATGATATCCTCTGCCGGGTGCGGTAAAATCCTGAAGAAATTGAGGAGCCCGGAGGCCTCTATTTCGGGGGTATTAAATTGATTATAGGTAGTCCATCTGACC
This sequence comes from Saprospiraceae bacterium, assembly GCA_035458325.1. Lineage (GTDB taxonomy): Bacteria > Bacteroidota > Bacteroidia > Chitinophagales > Saprospiraceae > Opimibacter. The sequence continues at coordinate 2,791 of DATHZY010000531.1, forward strand.
CTGTCAAAAGTGTAGAATCCATCCCGGTTGCTCTGATAACCATAGCTCTCAGAGGCGCCTCCGGTAGCCACATACAAGACACCATCCTTGACCTCCATTTCGCTCACACTACCGGAATAGGGCGTATTATAGGTCAATCGGTCACAGGGTGTAAAGTGATTTTGTGCTACCCTGTATTCAGGAAATTCATCGGCATACCAAATCCTGCCCTTTTCATCTTCAATGGCGTAGGATGGCCTGTAGGCACAATAGATTCCGTTATCGTGCCAGAAAATATCGTTATTGAAATATGCTACTTTGCCGATGCAGCCGTCATCACACCAAAACCCGACCATTAGATTTTGTCCTTCCGGTGAAATATACGTGAGCGAATAGCCCTGGATTTCATGCCAGAAAATAAATTCTCCCTGATCCAACTTGTACAGGTCTCCATCAATACCTGCATACAATATGTCCTTGTGCACCGCTACGGCCTGGCTTGTGTACTGCGCCGGCAGACCAGGCACAACTATTTTTTCCCAACTGCTGAAATCTTCAATAATATTGCCGGACAAGGGATCATAGCTATACAATCCGCTTTCAACTGCCAGGTAATATTTCCCCTGGTATTTTGTAAAAGCCTTCACCGGACTGCCGGTAAAGACGGTTGATTGAAACTGCTGGCTGACCAGGTCAAGTATCAACAATCCAAATGGTGTGGACAAGTAAATGTTGGATCCATCATCTGTGTAGATATTCGTGATCCGCTTGTCTCCCTGGATAGACGTATTGCGCACGATGTCATTGACATTGGTCACCCCATTGGTATCCATCAGGTCGATATTGCCATTGGCATACCCGATGATCAGTGTCCGGAGTGGTTCATGATACCGTATCCAGGAAGGTTTGACATCACTGAGTCCATCCACCTTGGAAAAGAATTCCACTTGTGAGGTATCCGCCTTGGAAATGGCAATCATGGCAAATTCGCTGCCGTAATATACACGTGTCGGACTTTGGGTGACCGTCGTACCTCCATTATAGGGAAGATGCTCTGACCACTGTCCGATGCTGAGGTCGCTCTGACTATAAGTGAAAAGTGAAGAGTGAAAAGTGAAAAATGAAATAAAAAGGAGGATTCGGGTAAAGGTGTTTGCTTTTGGGATATCAGTGAGCCTGCTGTCTGTCGGAAAATGGAGGAAAGGCAATGGTAGCATCTTATTTTTCATAAATCAACTCAAAGATAAACCTGGAAAGATGTCGTGGTTAACAAACAATTTTTGGACCGTTGACCCCTTATTAATGCCTGAGAGGCTGGAATTATTGTCTGTAGAGCCGCGAGCCGTCCAGAAATTGATAGACATTTTCGGGGACCATATAACGAATGGACAGCCCATTGGCGATGCTCTTTCGGATATAGGTAGAGGAAATATCCAACATCGGGACATCATAAATCCTGATGTCAGCAGCCGGTATCAGCGATTGGTCTATGGGTATGCCTTCACGCTTGTATACATGTATTGTATAGCGCTCGAGCAACAATTCATAGTTTTTCCATTTGCTGATACTCCCCAGGTTGTCCGACCCCATGATCAGCGAAAACTGGTGTTGGGGATATTTTTCATGCAGGTACACCATCGTATCGATAGTGTAGGAGGGTTTGGGCAGGGAAAACTCAATATTTGATGCTTTCAGCCTCGGGTTGTCATCAATGGCCAGTTGTACCATATGCAGCCTGTCAAAATCATTGGCCAGTGTTGACCGGAGTTTGAGGGGGTTGTGCGGAGATACGACAAACCAAACCTGCTCAAGTTCAGTCCTGGAAGCCATGTATTCCGCGATGATGAGGTGACCGGTATGGATAGGATTGAAGGAACCGAAGAAAAGGCCGATGCGCTTGGGCTGGAGCATTGAGGTTTGTTTTTACAAAGATAGTGGAGCAGAGGGCATAGAGCATAGGGCATAGAGCCGCATAGGGCTACAGGTATTGGCAAATAAAAAAGGTAGGGGTTCAAAATTTTGAACCCCTACCTTTTTTATTTGCCCAGATTATTGTTCTCCGAGGGTGTCTTTCATATCGTCCAGTGCTTTCTCCACGAGATCGTGCCAGTCGGTATGGTAATAGAAAGGGACTTCGACCCACTTCTGGAGATAGACCGGCTGGCCATATGGCTTATAGTATTGCCAGCCGAGGATCCCCGAATCGGGCAGGGTTTGGCCGTCAAGCTTGAGGACGATGCGGTCATCGTACATCATGGCAAAGGCCCTGCCCTTGTATTCTATGGAAGGAGCGGACAGTAAAGTGGATTTGCGGAGATGGGGATGGAGGCTTTCCATTCGGGCGCATAGATTCATGAAAAAAGCAAGAGCTGTCATGGGTCCGGAGCGTATGGTTAGCGCAATATAAACACTTTATAAAAAATTATAATGTGTTTAGGGAAAAATTTTGGTAAATTCTTTTAGCTATCAGCTGTCTGCTATCAGCTATCAGAAAAAGCTATCTGCTGTCAGCTATCAGCTATCAGAATTAGTGAGAGCGTTCGAGCTGGCGGCGAGAACGCCATCCAGCGGCAGTAACCATCAACTTATGAACCCATAAACCCATCAACCTATAAAAAGCCGTCAGCCGTCAGCTATCAGCTATCAGAAAAAGCTATCTGCTGTCAGCTATCAGCTATCAGAAAAAGCTATCTGCTGTCAGCTATCAGCTATCAGAAAAAAAGGTGAGAGCCTGAGAGCCCATCCTAAGCTCCTAATCTTCTAAGCCTCTAAGCAAATAAACTCATAAACATATCAACCCATCAACAAATAAGCCTATAAGCTTTATAAGCTCTATAAGCTCTATAAGCCCTATAAGCCCTATAAGCCTATCAACCTATAAACCCATTCGTCTTGTGGCTGGCGTCACAAAACGGAAGATTAGAAGATTTTCCGCATCTGCAGAAAGAAATGCCATTTGGCTTTTCTACGACGGTGCCGTCTGCCAGGGTTATTTCGCAATGGCCGAATACCCTGACCGGACCATTTTCAAATACTTTTACTTTGCTTTTTTCGGGTATTGTTATTTCTGGTGTTGGTGATTCCATAGTCATAGTTTGTGAATTTGAATTTTTTATTGAAAGGGCTCCGGAAGGACAGGCATTGACAGTTTCTATCAGGGCTGTATTGTCTGCTTCTTCAGGCCGCACCCAGGGTCTTTCCCTTGGTTTGAATACTTTTGGCAAGGTATGAAAACAAACTCCGGAATGAATGCAGAGATCGGGTTGCCATACGATAGTGGGGTCGCCTTTGGTGTATTCCTTTTTTAGCATTTTCTGTGGTTGATCTGTTGATTAGTTGATGGGTTGATTTTGTGTTTATAAAGCTTATATGCTTATGAAGCTTATTTGTTGATGGGTTGATTGGTTGATAAGTTTATTAGTTGATAAGTTTATTAGTTGATGGGTTGATTTTGCGCTTATAAAGCTTATAGGCTTATGAAGCTTATTAGTTGATTACTTCAATAGGATGCCGACGGGGCAATGGTCGCTGCCCATTTCGTTTGGCATAATGAAACTATCGCCGACGGAAGTCATCAGTGGACTGGAGACCAGGAAGTAATCGATACGCCATCCGATATTTTTCTGGCGGGCTCCAAAGCGGGCACTCCACCAGCTATAGCCGGGTTCGTCAGGTCGAAGATGACGATAGGTGTCCGTAAATCCTGCCTTGAGTAAGGCGCTCATGCCATCAATTTCCTGCTGGGTATATCCTGAAGTCTTGTTGTAATTCTCTTTCGGTCTGGCCAGGTCAATCGGTTGATGGGCGACATTGAAATCACCACACGCTATGACCGGTTTCTTTTTAGAAAGCTTAGACAGGTATTCCCTGAAGTCCTTGTCCCATACCTGCCTGTAATCCAATCGGGCTAGTTCGCTTCCGGAGTTAGGGATATACGCGGTGAGCAGGTAGAAATCATCAAATTCCGCAGTCACTACCCTTCCCTCCTGATCATGCTCTTCGATGCCGATGCCATACGATACATTCAGGGGTTTGTGACGGGTCAGTATGCCTGTCCCTGAATACCCCTTGCGCACAGCGGAGGAGGAAAAGATTTCATACCCATTCAAATCCTTTAGTGCCTGCCTGACTTCATCATCCTGTGCTTTGGTTTCCTGCAGGCAGATGATATCCGCATTCCATGCCTTGACCTGATCGGCAAACCCTTTTTTGGCGACGGCCCGGACTCCGTTGACATTCCAACTAATTAATTTCATGCTGATGTGTATTAACGTGGGCAAGATAGGAAAGTTGCTAAAAAAGCTATCAGCCGTCAGCTATCAGCTATCAGTTCTGAGCTACCAGCTTCCAGCTGCCAGAGTATTTTACGCTTTCGCGGTTAAGTATAATCGGCCATTGGCCGTTGCAGGAGTTTGCTCCTGCAACGGCCCTTGCTTTTATCCTCCTCAACCCATCAACTTATAAGCCTATAAGCTTATAAGCTTATAAGCAATTTGCTTATAGGCTTATACGCTTACAAACCACTACTTTTGCCCCAACTAATCGTCAATGAGTAAAATAAAAATAGGTCTTGTCCAGATGAGTTGTGTAGCCGACAAAGCTGCCAACATCAACCGGGCTATCGAAGGTATCCGGAAAGCACATGCCGGAGGTGCGCAGATCATCTGCCTGCAGGAATTATTTACCTCCCTGTATTTCTGTGATGAAGAAAACTACGACCACTTCGCGCTTGCGGAAGCGATACCTGGCCCGTCGTCTGAAACACTGGCTGCCGTTGCTGCCGAACTGGGCGTGGTCATCATTGCTTCCTTGTTTGAAAAGAGGGCACAGGGACTTTACCATAATACGACTGCAGTGTTGGATGCTGATGGCTCTTATCTTGGGAAATACAGGAAGATGCATATCCCGGATGATCCGAATTATTATGAAAAATTCTACTTCACACCCGGAGACCTGGGGTATAAAGTTTTTAAAACAAAATTTGCCACCATCGGAGTGCTGATCTGCTGGGATCAATGGTATCCTGAAGCGGCACGGATTACAGCGTTGATGGGTGCAGAGGTTTTATTCTATCCGACTGCTATCGGATGGGCCACTTCGCAGGATGAGGCTACCAATACTGAACAATACAATGCCTGGCAGACAATCCAGCGAAGTCACGCGGTGGCCAATGGCGTGTATGTGGTGAGTGTCAACAGGGTTGGCTTTGAACAGGATGGACGTATGCAATTCTGGGGAGGATCTTTTGTGTCCAATCCATTTGGCACTGTCGTGTACAAGGCATCACACGAGCAGGAAGAAACATCGGTAGTGGAAATCGACACTGAAAAAACAGATCAATACCGGACCCACTGGCCTTTCCTCAGGGATCGCCGAATAGATTCCTATGACCCCATTACAAGACGATATATAGATGAGTGAAATAAAACCGGCAGCCGCAGGCTATTATTTTCCTGCGGAATATGCCCTGCACACCGCTACCTGGCTTAGCTGGCCGCACAATCCGGACACCTGGCCCGGTAAAATCGATACCATCTATCCATCCTACGCCCAGTTCATTAAGATCCTGACGGCAGGTGAGTATGTGCATATCAATGTGGCCGGAGATAAAATGGAACGCAGTGCGCGTGATATCCTGATGCAGCATGACGTGCCGATGGATCGGGTCAGGTTTTTCCACCATCCGACCAATGATGCCTGGTGCCGTGACCATGGACCTGCCTTTCTGATCAACCCGGATAGCAGGCAACCCAAAGTCATCGTGGATTGGGGGCATAATGCATGGGGTGGAAAATATCCTCCTTTTGATCTGGATGATGTGATCCCCACCCTCATCGGTGCAGCATACGATATTCCTGTCTACCATCCGGGTATCATTATGGAAGGTGGTAGCGTAGACTTTAACGGAGCCGGGACATTGATCACCTCGACGGCATGCCTGCTCAATCCAAACCGCAATCCGCATCTGACCAAGCGGGAGATCGAGCAATATCTGATCGATTATTATGGCGTCCAGCATATCCTGTGGGTTGACGAAGGCATCATCGGGGATGATACCGACGGACACATTGATGATACGGTTCGCTTCTTCAAGGAAGATTCAGTGATCACCGTCATCGAACACAACAAGCAGGATGAAAACTATTCTCTCCTAAAACATAATCTTAAACAGCTCCAGGAAATGAGGTTGCCTGATGACCGTGCGCTGACCATTGTTGAATTGCCGATGCCTGATCCGATCTACTACAATGACCAGCGGCTGCCTGCATCCTATGCCAATTTTTACATTTCCAATCTGCATGTGATCGTTCCGACGTTTCGGAACAAAAGGGACCAGGAAGCACTCGACATCCTCAAGGATTGTTTTCCGGAAAGAGAAGTTGTCGGGATTGATTCAACGGATATCATCTGGGGGCTGGGGAGTTTTCATTGTCTTAGCCAGCAAGAACCCGCTGTGTGAGAGAGTGAGAGAGTAAGAGAGTAAGAGAGTAAAATGTGTAAAAATTAAATAGTAGAGACGCGATTAATCGCGTCTCTACTATTTAATTTTTATATCATTGGTTCCTTCG